>JAWVEC010000197.1:0-3820 GCA_033856975.1 Gaiellales bacterium | reverse complement strand
CCTCGGTCGCCGCCTTGACGGCGCCGACGTCGCCCTGGATGACCACCGACACCAGACCGTCGCCGACCTCTTCGCGGGCGACGATGGTGACGTTGGCGGCCTTGACCATGGCGTCGGCAGCCGCCAGTGCGGCCACGTAGCCCTTGGTCTCTATCATGCCGAGTGCGTTCTCTGCCATCGGGTTCCTCCTGGTTTCAGGCCCCCGCCGAGCGGCGGGTGCGTGTCCGGCCGGCGGAATCCGGCGCGGGTGGTGCTGGCTCATCGATCGAGCCGATGATCAGCGCGTCGATCGGCGGGTGGCTCTCGAACCATCCCGATGCGACCGATCCTGTGGCGACCAGCACGCGCTCGCCGACGCCGCTTCCCAGCACGTCGAACGCGATCAGCCGCGACCCTCCATCCACCTCCACCTCGAGGAAGGCTCCGGGAGGGATGTTCTCGATTCGCCGGGTCGACCAGACGGCGCCCATGACGGTGGCTCTCAGCATCGCCGCTCCTTCTCGATCTCGACTCCAAGGCTGCGGGCGCGGTCGCGCGCCATCGGCGTCAGCACCGCTCGCGGCGAGAGTACCAATCGCGCCCCCTTCTCGGCCGCCTCGCGCACGTGACGCTCGGTGACGGCGCCCTTCTCGATCCGCAGCGCCGGCAGAGCGCCGGCGTCCGCCGCGCCGGAGGGTGCGGCCGACGAGAGGCCGAACCGCAACCGGCCGGACAGGATCGCCATCCGATCGCGCGGGTTCTCGAGCCGCCGGACCAGCGAGCGCACGAATGCGTCCAGGTCGGCGTTCGATCGCAGGTCGACGTGCTCGACCGAGCCGTCGGCCGCCTGCGGCGCGGACGCAGCCGGATGCTCCGCCGGCGGTGCCGTGGCGGGCACGGCCGGTTCGGGAGCGCGCCAGCCGGGCGGCCGGTGCACGGCGGCCACCGGCGGTGCCGGCACCAGCGGCACGGCCGTGCCGGCCTGATCGGCGGGAGCGTGGTGTCCGTTGCCGTTCGCCGCGGCCGGTGTCGTCAGCGCCTCCTCGAGCAGGCCGGGCAGCAGCTCGGCCAGCACCTCGCGGGTCACGTTTCGCAGCAGGTGGTCGTCGCCTGCGGTCATGCCGCACCTCCCAGAGCGGCCAGCGCGGCGTCGGCGGCGGTGCGCACGTCGGCCTCCATGCCGGACAGGTAGACGCGGCCGGTGGCGCCGATCATGCGGTAGTCGACCACCTTGATGCGGGCGGCCTTCTCGGCCTCGTTGGTGGCGAGGATGGCGTAGGAGGCGGGCTGCATCTCGAGCACGAACAGCGACTCGCCGGGCAGCGCCATCGAGCCCAGCTTGTTTCGGTTGATCAGGAAGGCGTGCTGGTGGTCGATACGGCTGATCAGCGCCGAGGCCAGGATCTGCGGCTTGGTGGCGTCGTCCGGCGTGGCTCCCAGCTCGGCCAGCACGGCCTCGCTGGCCGCCTGAACGGCGGCGGTCGAGCGGGAGTGGATCTCGAGGTAGCCGAACTGGCGCTCCACGATCAGGATGCCGGCCTGCACCTCGGTCGACTTCAGCGCGACGTCGGTCAGCGGCTCGATGTCGAGGCCGGGAGCGATCTCGATGATCTGCGCGGCGACGCCGCTGCGCGGCAGCCGGCCGCGGATCCAGGAGCCCAGGTAGCACATCGTCTGGGGCTGCATCTGGTCGATGAAGATGAAGGAGCGCAGCTCGGCCATCAGATGGTCGGTTCCGGGATCGTTCGCGGTGTCATCGCCGCACCAGCTCTCGCAGCTCCTCGAGCACGACGCGGCGGATCTCCTCGCGCGCCAGGCCCGCCTCTCCTGTCGGAGCGCCTGCCGCCACCGCCGGCTCCGGCGTCGCACTCCACGGCTCGAGCCCGCTGAAGTCGCCGAACACCTCGCTGGGGTCGCTGGCGTACGCGATCCGGGTCAGGTTGATCAGGTGGCGCGGCTCGAGGTTCTCGCCCAGCGACGAGCGGCCGAAGAAGCCGGTGCCGATGGTCATTGTGGGAGCGAGGTTGGTGTCGAGGCCGGCCGACCCTGTGCTGCCGCCGACGTTCACGGCCACCCGCAGCACCTTCACCGCCGCGCCGTAGGCCATGATCGTGCGCGGATCGCGGGAGTGGATCACCGCCGAGTGCCCGGCGCCGCCGATCCGCAGCATCGCGCAGGCGGCGTCGATGCCGCGGCCGGCGTCCGGCACGCGCACCAGGCCGAGCAGCGGGAACAGCTTCTCGCGCGCAAACGGCTCCTCGGGCACGACCAGCGTGAACGGCGCCACCAGCACGCGCGTGGTGGGCGGCACCTTGACGCCGCACTCGGCCGCCAGCACGGTGGCGTCGCGGCCGATCATGTCGAGCCGCATGCGGCCCTCGGGATACAGGCCGGCACGCACGGCGTCTGCGCCGGCGGCGTCCAGCACGTGCGCGCCCTGGCGCTCGAGCTCGCGCTGGAACTCATCGGCGCAGCGCTGCTCGACGATCGCGCACGACTCGTTGGTGCACAGGATCGAGTTGTCGAACGCCTTCGAGTCGACCAGCCGCTCGGCGGCCCGAGCGAGGTCCGCGGTGTGGTCGACCAGCGCCGGCACGTTGCCCGGCCCGACGCCGATGGCAGGGTTGCCGGAGCGGTATGCGGCGCGGACGACGGCCACGCCGCCGGTGGCCAGGATCACGTCGGTGGTGGGGTCGCTCATCAGCGCCTCGATCAGCGGGATGGTCGGCTCCTCGACGACCTGGATGCAGCCGTCCGGCGCGCCGGCCGCCACCGCCGCCTTTGCCAGCTGCCTGGCGGCGTCCACCGATACCTCGCGGGCCAGCGGGTGTGGGCTGACGACGACCGCGTTTCGGGTCATCAGCGACAGCAGCACCTTGAAGTAGACGGTCGCGATCGGGTTGGTGGAGGGGGTCAGCGCGAGCACCACACCGGCCGGCCGGGGCAGCTCGACGATCTTGCTCTCGGGGTCGATGCGGGCGCTGACGTAATCGCTGCCGCCGTACCACTCGACCAGTCCGCGCGAGCAGGCCTCGTTCTTTCGGCGCTTGTGGTCGACCACGCCCATGCCCGTCTCCTTCACGGCCCATTCCGCATACCTTTCGGCGTTTCGGTATGCCTCTTCGGCCACGGCCAGCACGATCCGGTGCGTTCGCTCGGCGTCGTATCCGGCGAATGCGGTGGCCGCCCAGTGCGCCCGCTGCAGCATCATCCGTGCCCGGGGCACGCCAGCCGCCTCGGTCTGCCGCTCGCTCATCGCGCCCCCGCCGTGACCGCCGCGCCGCGCAGCTCGGCCAGCGCCTGGCCGATCGAGACCTCGGTTCGGTCGAGCACCTCGTCCACCAGCTCGGGGCTCTGGAGGATGCCGGGCTTGAACTGCAGGACGCGCGGATCGAGGGTCGAGAAGATCGCCCACACGCCGTTTTGGTACAGGTGCTTCATCACGATCTTGGCGCCCTCGGGATGGTCGAACTCGAGGCCCATCACGACCCCGTCCTGGCGGATGCCGACGAACCAGTCCGGGTAGGCGGCCTGGATCGACCGCAGGCCGTGGCCGAAGCGGTCGGCGATGTAGTGCACCATCGAGCGCACCTCGGGCCGCTCGCAGATCTCGAGCACCTTGAGCGCGACGATGCAGCCCAACTCGGCGCCGCCGGCGGTCGAGATGTGGCCGAAGCCGTCCTCGCTCAGCCAGGCCGAGCACTCCTCCGACACGACCACGCACGAGATCGGATACATGCCGCCCGTGATGCCCTTGCCGATCACCATGATGTCCGGCTCGACACCGACCTTGGTGATGCCCCACATCTCGCCGGTTCGCATCAGCCCCGTCTGCACCTCG
>JAWVEC010000196.1:0-6952 GCA_033856975.1 Gaiellales bacterium | reverse complement strand
ATGGTGATCGCCCTGTTCGTGCTGATGGGGATCTGGGGCCGCGCCGGCCGGCGCTTCGCGACGCTCCAGTTCGTGATCTACTCGCTGATCGGCTCCCAGCTGATGCTGGTGGCGATCGCAACGCTGGGAGTGCAGGGCGGTTCGTTCGACCTCGCGACGCTGGCCGGGCAGGGCCGGGACTCGCTCTGGCTCTTCCTCGCCTTCTGCGCCGCCTTCTGCATCAAGGCACCGATGTTCCCGCTGCACGGCTGGCTGCCGGCGGCCTACCGCGAGTCGACGCCCGAGGTGACGGCGCTCCTGTCCGGCGTCGTCTCGAAGGCCGGAGCCTACGGCCTGATCCGGTTCGCGCTGCCGCTGGTCCCCGCCACGTCCGAGTCCTGGAAGTGGCTGTTCCTCGGCCTCGGGCTGGCCGGCCTCCTGTACGCCTCGCTGGTCGCCTTCCGCCAGCCGGATGCGCGCGGCGTGGTCGCCTACTCCAGCCTCGGCCAGATGAACCTGATCGTGATCGGCATCTTCGTCTTCAACAGCAACGGCTACAGCGGCGCCGTGTTCCAGATGGTCAACCACGGCGTCGTCTCGCTGGCCGCCTTCCTGCTGATCGGCCTGGTCGAGCTGCGCACCGGAACCGACGCCTTCCGCTCGCTGGGAGGGCTCGCCAACCGCCGGCCGGTGCTCTCGACGGCGCTTCTGATCGCGGCCCTGTTCGCCCTTGCGGTACCCGGCTCGAGCGTGTTCGTGTCCGAGATCTTCATTCTGATCGGCGCCTTCCAGCAGCAGGCGCTGCTGGGCGCCGCGGCCGCCTGCGCGATCGTGCTGGCGGCGATGTACATGCTGCGCTGGTACTCGGCGCTGGCCCATGAGGGCGACGGCGAGAAGGTGGGCGAGCAGACGGCCGACCTGCGGCCGGGCGAGCTGGCGGTGGCGGTGCCGCTGATCGCGATCCTGCTGGTGATGTCGGCCTGGCCGTTCGGCGTGATGGAGCGGATCGGGCAGCCTCCGCAGCAGCCGGTGCTGCTCCAGGGCGAGGCAAACCCGCTGGGGACGCCGGTGAGCTATCCGTGAACACGATCCCCGTCTCCTTCTCGGCCATCGCACCCGAGATCGTGCTGCTCTCGTGCGCCTGCGCGCTGCTGACGTTTGCCATCTTCCTGCCCGGGCGCCTGGCGCGGCCGATCTCGGCGCTGGTCGCCGTCGGCGGCCTGGCCGGCGCGATGGTGGCGCCGATCGCCCAGTGGCACGACGCCCCCCGCGGCGCCTTCGACGGCACGCTGCGGATCGACGCGTTCGGCAACGGCGCCCGGCTGCTGATCTTCGCCGCCGGCCTGCTCGCGATCGCGATCGCCTGGGGCATGCCGCGGATCGCCGACCGCGTGGTCGAGTACCACGCGCTGTTGCTGGCGGCGGCGGCCGGCATGTCGCTGCTGGCGGTCTCCAACAGCCTGGTGATCCTGTTCATCTCGCTGGAGCTGTTCTCGATCGCGCTGTACGTGCTGGTCGCGATCGAGTCGGACGAGCTGCCCGGCCTGGAGGGATCGCTCAAGTACCTGGTGATCGGCTCGGTCGGCGCGGCCTTCCTGCTGTACGGGTCGGCGCTGGTCTACGGCGCAACCGGCCAGCTCGAGTTCGACCGCATCGCGGGCGCGATCCGCGACGGCGATGCGCACTCAGGCGTGCTGCTCCTGGGCATCGCGCTGATCGTGGTCGGACTCGGCTTCAAGTCGAACAGCGCGCCCTTCCACATGTGGACGCCGGACGCCTATGAGGGCGCGCCGACGCCGGTGACCGCGTTCATGTCGGCGGCCACGAAGACGATCGCCCTGGTGGTGACGCTGCGGGTGCTGGTGGCGGCCTTCAGCGAGAACTCGCAGGTGTGGGAGGTGGCGATCGGCGGTCTCGCGATCGCGTCGTTCGTGGTCGGCAACCTGGCCGCGCTGCGGCAGACGAACGTGAAGCGGATGCTGGCCTACTCGACCGTCGGCCACACCGGCTTCCTGTTCACGGCGGTGGCGGCGCACAGCACGCTGGGCACGCGGGCGCTGCTGTACTACCTGACGATCTACTCGCTGATGAACCTGGGCGCCTTCGCCCTGGTGGCGATCCGCGAGCGTGAGCTGGGCCGGCCGGTGCTGATCGCCGACTTCGCCGGCTACGGATACCGTCGTCCGCTGCTCGCGATCGCGATGGTCGTGTTCATGTTCTCGCTGGCCGGATTCCCGCCCACCGGCGGCTTCATCGGCAAGCTCTCGATCTGGAGCGCCGCGGTCGCTGCCGGCCAGACGTACCTCGCGGTGGCGGGCGTGGTGGCCACCGTTGTCGGCCTGGCCTACTACCTGAAGATCCCGTTCGCGATGTTCGACCGCGACACAGCACCGGCCGAGCCGCCGCACCGTCCGGCGCTTGCCCTAACCTCCGCTACCGTATTGGCAACCGCGGTGGCGGTGCTGGTGGCGGGCATCATCCCAGGCCCGCTGTTCGATCTCGCACAGACGGCAAGCAAATCCCTGATCGGTGGGTAGGAGAGGAAACAGATGTTGAAGCGGCTGGCCCTTGTGACGACTCTGGTGATCGCCGCGCTTGCGGTCATGCCATCCCCGGCGCAGGCGCGCACGCTGTATCAGGGCACCTGCGGCCCGGACGTGTTCGCGTTGCAGGTACGGCTCTACAACCGCAGCTACCTGCCCAACCGCTATCACCCCGGCTGCTACGACTACCGCACCACCCAGGCCGTGATGGCCTTCCAGGGCTGGGTCGGATTCACCCGCGACGGCGTTGCGGGAGCGGCCACACAGCTCCGGCTGAGGTACTCGGGCACTCCCAGGGCGTGGACGGGCGCGCGTAAGTTCCGCCACATCGAGATCCACAAGACGAAGCAGATCATGATCGTGGTCGGCGGCGGCGGCTTGGTGCAGCGGACGATCCACGTCTCGACCGCGGGCCCCGGGCACGTCACCCCCACCGGCCACTGGCATGTGTACTCGAAGTCGCTGATGTCGTGGTCGAACCTGTTCCACGTCTGGCTGCCCTACGCCAGCTACGTGGTGGGCGGGGACGCCATGCACTCGTACCCGAGCGTGCCCGGCTATCCGGCGTCGCACGGCTGCATCCGGATCCCGGCGCCGGAGGCGCCCTGGGTGTACGCCTGGGCGCCGATCGGCACGCCGGTCTGGATCGCCTGAGATTCGGCGCCGTCGTTAGCGCGACAGCAGCTCGCGGACCGGCGCCAGCCGGTCGCGAAGTGGCCGGTCTTCGCCCAGCCGAAGCAGCTGTGCGCTCTGTCCGGCCAGCACCACCAGCAGCGCGAACAGCGCCAGCCCGCTGGCGCCGCCCGGGGGGCGGGGATCGAGCACGGCCGGGAACCGGATGGCCGCATCCGCCATCACGAGCACACCGGCCATCGCGTTACAGGCGAGGGCCAGCCCGCTGGGCGTGTCGAGCGACTCGGCCGCGTCCAGGTAGGCCAGAAACGCGGCGAACAGCAGCATCGCCGCCGCCAGCGCCGTGAGGTAGAAGGCGGTCAGGTTGGTGGGCGCCAGCACGCTGGCGGAGGCCGCCAGCAGCGCGCCGGCCAGGGCCGCGCGCGGCGCCGTGGTGGTAGTGATCATGGCCCCCTGTTCGCCGTCTCGGCGACCGCTCCTGCCCGTTGCCCGTCACGGCGCGCGAGGCTACTCTGCGAGCGACGAAAGCGACGAGGAGCGTGAGCGAGTATGGGGCTTGATAACGGCGTGCGGCTGACCTGGGTCGGCCACGCTACGTGGATCCTGGAGACGCCCGGCGGCAAGCGGGTGCTGATCGATCCATGGGTGACCGGCAACCCGGTGGTGCCCGAGCAGCTGGCCGACCCCGGCCCGGCGGACGTGTTCCTGCTGACCCACGGCCACTCCGACCACATCGGAGACGTCGAGTCGCTGGCGGGCCGGCACTCCCCCGAGGCCGTGATCGCGATCGTCGAGCTGGGCGACTACCTGGAGCGGCACGGCGTCGAAAACGTGGTCGGCATGAACAAGGGCGGCACCGTCGAGGCGGCCGGGATCAAGTTCACGATGGTGGCGGCAAGCCACAGCTCGAGCATCGCGGACGACCAGGGCAACCCGATCTACCTGGGCGAGGCCAACGGCTACATCGTCAAGCTCGAGAACGGCTACCGGATCTACGTGGCCGGCGATACCTGCGTGTTCGGCGACATGGCGCTGATCGGCCGGCTGTACTCTCCCGACCTCGCCATCCTGCCGATCGGCGACCACTTCACGATGGGCCCGTTCGAGGCGGCAGAGGCGATCCGGCTGCTGGGCGTCAAGCGCGTCGTACCCACGCACTACGGCACCTTCGGGCTGCTGACCGGGACGCCCCATCAGCTGCGTGAGGCGGCCGCCGACGTGCTCGGCCTCGAGGTGCTGGACGTGCGGCCAGGCGAGACGGTGGCGTGACCTTCTCGCTGGTGGCGTGCGACCTGGAGGCGCGCCAGTGGGGCGTCTCGGTGGCGTCCAAGTTTCCCGCCGTGGGGGCGGTGGTGCCGTGGGCGCGGGCCGACGTGGGCGCGATTGCAACCCAGAGCTACGCGAACGTCACCTATGGCCCGGATGGACTCGAGCTGCTGGCGGGCGGCGCATCGGCGCAAGAGGTGATCGACCGCCTGACCGCGGCCGACCCCGAGCGTGAGCAGCGCCAGCTGGGCGTGGTCGACACCGGCGGCGGCAGCGCCAGCTTCAGCGGCACGCAGTGTCTTCACTGGGCGGGCGGGCGCACCGGTCCCTGCTACGCGGCTCAGGGCAACATCCTGGCCGGGCCGCAGGTGGTGGACGCGCTGGTGGAGACGTTTCTGGCCACTCCGGGTCAGCTGGCCGTACGGATGCTGGAGGCGCTTTTGGCCGCCGACCGCGCCGGCGGCGATCGTCGCGGCCGCCAGGGAGCGGCCGTGATCGTGCGCCAGACCGGTGCCGGCTACGGCGGCAACAACGACATCCTGCTCGACCTGCGGGTCGACGATCACGCCGATCCCGTGCCCGAGCTGATCCGCGTCCACGGCGTGTACGACCTGCTGTTCGGTCAGACGCCGTCCGACCAGTTCCTGCCGCTGGAGGGCGAGCTGGGCAACGAGGTGCGGGGGCTGCTGGCCGGCCTCGGCCACGACTCGCTGCCCGCATGGGCGGGCGTCGAGAACCTGGAGGAGCGGCTCGATCCGGCTGGTGGCGCCATCGACCCCAGGGTGCTCGAGGCGCTTCGCGAGGCGGCCACCGCCCAGATTCAGCGCTAGCTGATTCTAGATGACGGCGAGCGGCTTCTTGATCCGCTCGGCGCCACTCAGCGGGCGCAGCGTGCCCGGGATGGCACGCGCGATCTCGGTCATCGCAACCGCCGAGGCGGCCAGCGGATCGGAGATGACCAGCGGCGTACCGCCGTCCGCGGCGACGCGCAGCGGCTCATCCAGCGGCACCTCCCCCAGCAGCGGCACACCCAGCTCGTCCGCCAGCCGGCGGCCGCCGCCCTCGCCGAACGGGCGCGTGATCTCGCCACAGCACGAGCAGACGAGGTGGCTCATGTTCTCGATCACGCCCGCCACCCGCATGCCGGTCTTGGCCGCCACGTCGGCCGCCCGCATCGCCACCTTCTGTGCGGCCAGCTGGGGAGTGGTCACGATCAGCAGGTCGGGCGTCGGCAGCAGCTGGCCGAGCGAGATCGCGATGTCGCCGGTGCCGGGCGGCATGTCGACCACGAGGTAGTCGATCTCGCCCCAGTGGACGTCAGACAGGAACTGCTCGAGCGCCCGGTGCAGCATCGGCCCACGCCACGGAACGGCGCCGTCGCCGTCCACGAAGAAGCCGATCGACATGATCTTCATGCCGTGGCTGACGGGCGGGATCATCATCTGGTCGACCGCCACCGGCCGCCGCGAGATACCGAGCATGCGCGGCATCGAGTAGCCGTAGATGTCGGCGTCGATCACGCCCACCTCGGATCCGCCGAGCGCCAGCGCCGCGGCCAGGTTCGCGGTCAGCGTCGACTTGCCGACGCCGCCCTTGCCGGACGCCACCGCGATCACGCGGGTGGCCGGATCGAGGCTCAGCTTCGTCTTCTCGTCGCCGCCGCCGGACAGGCGCTTTCGCAGGTCGGTGCGCTGTTCGGCGCTCATCACGTCGAACGCCACGCCGACAGACTCGACGCCGGCCACGGCTCCCACGTGCTCGACCACCTGCTGTTCCAGGTTGGCCTTCATCGGGCAGCCGGGGACGGTCAGCGCGATCGTGACGTCCACCCGCGGGCCGTCGATCCGCACCTCACGCACCATGTCCAGCTCGACAACGCTGCGGCGGATCTCGGGGTCGATCACCGCCACCAGAGCCTCTCGAATCTGCGCCTCGGACACCATCGCCGGATGGTAGCCGCAGCCGGGCTTGGTACGGTGAGGACGATGGACGCGATCATCGCCGACGAGCTGCGAAAGACGTTCCCGGGCGGAGGACGGATGCGAAAGCGCGCGCCGGTGGAGGCCGTGGCGGGCATCAGCTTCGCCATCGAGGCGGGCGAGCGGCTGGCCTACATCGGCCCGAACGGAGCGGGCAAGTCGACCTCGATCAAGATGCTGACCGGCATCCTGCACCCCAGCAGCGGCAGCGCCGAGGTGCTGGGGTTGGTGCCGTGGAAGCACCGGCGGCAGCTGGCCGCACGCATCGGCACGCTGTTCGGACAGCGATCGCAGCTCTGGTTTCAGCTCACGCCGCGACAGACCTACGGCCTGCTGGCCCGGATCTACCGCGTGTCGCCCGGGGATGAGCGCGTCCGGGTCGAGTCGCTGGGCGACCTGCTGGACGCGCGCGATCTGTTCGACCAGCCGGTGCGCAGCCTCTCGCTCGGCCAGCGGATGCGCTGCGAGCTGGTCGCCAGCATGCTGCACCAGCCCGAGGTGCTGTTCCTGGACGAGCCGACGATCGGGCTCGACCTGGTCGCCAAGTCGCGC
>JAWVEC010000195.1:0-5326 GCA_033856975.1 Gaiellales bacterium | reverse complement strand
TCCTCCTGATCGTTCTCGAAGTGGTACATCGCCATCGGCTCGCCCGGGCCGAGCAGGGTCAGGTTGATGCCGAGCTGCGAGAAGTCGGCCTCGCCGGCGCCCTCGAACTCGCAGTAGACGCCGCGGCCCTTGCGGTCGATCCAGGGCGCCTCGCGTGCGTTGAGCACGAACCAGCCTCCGTCCGTAGGGACGAGGCCGTGCTCGGTCGGCTCCAGCGGCGACTCAGGAACCACTCTGGATTCCGCTGCGTCGAGCGTCGAGCCGGATCGTCCACGGATCGATCGAGTCGATCAGCAGGTGCGTCTCGTGCCACGGATCACGCGCGAGCGTGGCGTGGACGGCCTCCGCCGACTCGGCCTCGACGGCCAGCACCACGCGATGCTCGTCGCCCAGCGGCCCGCCCAGGATGATGAAGCCGGCGTCCACCAGTCCGTCCATGAAGTCGGCGTGCTCGAGCCAGCCGGACTGCTGCTCGAGCGGCAGCGAGGCTTGCCACTCGGGGCCGGAACGGCGTGTCACGACGAAGTACATCGCCATGTCAGTGACCGCAGCCGCAGCTGCCCCCACAGCAGCCACCGCCACCGGCCATGGCGGCCTCGGGGCGCGCGGTCGCAAACGACGAGAGCAGCCGGGTGACCGCGGCCTCGCCACACGCCGGGCAGCGCACGCTCGACTCGTCGCTCGCAGAGACCAGCTCCTCGAACGTCTCGGTGCACCCGGCGCAGAGATACTCGTAGATCGGCATGTGTAGAGCATACGGAGGCTGTCGGCGACCCGCAACGCCGCGGGTGCGGGAGGCAGCGGCCTGGTCGTGCCCGGGAAGGGGTCAGACCCCGTTCGGGGTCAGAGACCCCAAGGACTGACACGCCGCGATAACAGAGGAGTCCCATTGGACGCGTGGAGCCGTGTCGCCGACCGCGGAGGGGTCTGACCCCTTGCTCGCCTCGATTACACAGGTGTGCTCTCGGACGCGCGAAGCTGTGTGCCGGCCGCGGAGGGGTATGACCCTCACACGCCGCTGTAACAATGTTGTCCCCTTCGACCCGTGAGGCTGTGTCACCAACCGCGGAGGGGTCTGACCCCTCACCCGCCGCGATGACACACTTGTGCTCTCGGACGCGCGAAGCTGTGTCGGGGGCTGACCCCGAACGGGGTCTGACGCCCACCCGACCAACTACAGTGAGCCCGCCTGGTATCCCAGCGGGAACTGGAGCCAAAAACATGCAGTCTTCAACCGTCGTGATCGGGGCCGGCAGGGTCGGCCAGACAGTCGCCGCCCGCCTGGGTGCGCAGCTGTACGGGCGTGGCCGCGATCCCGGCCTGGACGGCTGTTCGCTGCTGTTGATCGCGACGCCGGATGCGGCCATCCAAACCGTCTGCGAGATGCTCGCGCCACGGCTCGAGCCAACCGCCGCCGTGGTGCACTTCTCGGGCGCCACCTCGCTGCACGCGCTCGATTCGGCGGCCGGTCCCACCGCCTGCGTGCATCCGCTGCAGACCGTCTGGCCGGAGCTTGGGCGCGACCAGCTCGAAGGCGCCTACGCGGCCGTGACCGGGGACCAGGAGCTGGGCGGAGCGCTGGCCCGAGAGCTGGGGATGACGCCCTTCCCGCTGGCCGACGACGCGAAGCCCGTCTACCACGCGGCATCGGCGTTCGCCTCCAACTACCTGGTCACGATCACGCAGGTCGCGGTCGCGCTGCTCGAGCGCGCCGGCCTCGATCACGACCTCGCGCTGCGGGCGCTGCGGCCGCTGCAGGAGCGCACGCTGGAGGTGGCCGAACGCGCCCCGACCGGCCCGATCGCGCGCGGCGACGCCGCCAGCGTGGCCACACACCTGGAGGCGATCGGACCCGAGCTGGCGCCGCTCTACCGGGCACTGGGACGCGCGACGCTGCCGATCGTGCCGCCCGCCTCGGCCGCCGCCGTGGAGCATCTGCTGTGAACACGCTCGGCCTGGTACCGACGATGGGCGCGCTGCACGACGGCCATCGCGCGCTGCTTCGGGCGGCGCGGGCCGACAATGCGCGGGTGGTGATGAGCCTGTTCGTGAACCCGACCCAGTTCGGCCCCGACGAGGACTTTGCCAGCTACCCACGCGACCCCGAGCGCGACCGCGAGATCGCGATCGAGGAGGGCGTGGATGAGGTGTACGAGCCGACCATCGACGAGATGTACCCGGCGGGATTCTCGACCGTCGTCTCGGTGGGCGCGCTGGGCGCGCGCTTCGAGGGCGCATCGCGTCCCGGGCACTTCGACGGCGTCGCCACGGTGGTGCTGAAGCTGCTGCACCAGGTGCGCCCCGATCGCGTCTACTTCGGCCAGAAGGACGCGCAGCAGTTGGCGGTCGTGCGGCGGATGGCGCGCGACCTCGATTGGCCGGTCGAGATCGTGGCGGTGCCAACCGTGCGCGAGCCGGACGGGCTCGCCCTCTCATCCCGCAACGTCTACCTGGCGCCCGAGCAGCGTGAACAGGCCGCCAGCCTGCACCGTGCCCTGATCGCCATTGATCCGGCGCTGGTCGAGGGCGAGCTGGACTACCTGGACGTGGTCGACCCCGACACGTTCACACCCTGCCCGCCCCAGGCGGGAGCGCTCGTGATCGGCGCCGCCCGCTTTGGCGGCACCCGACTGATCGACAACGTCGAGCTGGAGGCACCGTGAAGCTGTCCCTGCCCGCCCTGCGGGAGATGAAGCGCGAGCAGCGCCCGATCGTGATGATCACCGCCTATGACCACCCCAGCGGCCGGATCGTGGACGCGGCCGGCGTCGACCTGGTGCTTGTGGGCGACTCGGCCGCGAATGTCGTGCTGGGCCACTCGACCACGGTGCCGGCCACGATGGACGAGATGACGATGCTGACCCGCGCCGTCAGCCGCGGCGTCGAACGGGCGCTGTTGATCGGCGACCTGCCGTTCATGAGCTACCAGGTGTCTGACGCTGAGGCGGTCGCGAACGGCGGCCGGCTGATCAAGGATGGCGGCGCCGACGCGGTCAAGCTGGAGGGCGCCGGCCCGTCGCTGGAGCGCATGCGGGCACTGGTCGCGGCCGGGATCCCGGTGATGGGCCACCTCGGGCTGACGCCCCAGACCGCAACCGCGCTGGGCGGCCACAAGGCGCAGGGACGCCAGGCCGAGGCGGCCGAGCGGCTGTTCATGGACGCGGTGGCGCTGGAGCAGGCCGGCTGCTTCGGGATGGTGCTGGAGGCGGTGCCGGCGGCGGTGGCGGCGGTGATCACGAACCGCGTGACGATCCCGACCATCGGCATCGGCTCAGGTCCCGGCACGGATGGCCAGGTGCTGGTGCTGCACGACATGCTCGGCATTCGAAGCGGCGACGGGCCGGAGCCGCGGTTCGTCAAGCGCTATGCCGACGTGGGCGCGGACATGTCGCGAGCGGTCGCCGCATACGCCGAGGAGGTGCGCGGCCACGTCTACCCGGCCGCCGAGCACACCTACTCGATCCCTGCCGAGGAGCTGGCCGCATTCCAGGCCGCGGTCGGGGCGGGATCGATCGACGACAACCGGCTGGCCGACTGGTGACGGCGGCCGCTCTAGAATGCCCGGCATGACAACCTTCCTCCACACCATGGTACGGATCACGGATCCGGGCAAGAGCCGCGCTTTCTACGAGGCGCTGGGCTTTCAGTTCGGCCACGACATGCCGATCGTGCGAAACGGCGAGAAGGAGGCCACCAACTACTTCTTCTCGCTGCCGGGCCAGGACGACGTGCTCGAGCTGACGCTCAACCACGACGGCCGAAGCTACGAGCTGGGCAGCGGCTACGGGCACATCGCGATCGGAGTCGACGACCTCGACGCGACGCTGGAGCAGCTGGCCGGCGTCGGTATCGAGCCCGAGAAGCCGCCCTACACCGTCAGCGAGGGCGGGTCGAGGCTGTGCTTCGTGCGCGACCCGGACGGCTACAGGATCGAGATCATCGGGCGGGGCTGAGCGCGACCGTCAAGGCGCGTTCGTCACCGACCGGCGACGAACGCGAACAGCCGGCGCTGCTCGTCTATGCCCTTCAGTTGATGCACGCCTCTGTCCTCGAACTCGAGCCCGGCGCCCATCGATAGCGCACGGGTTGCTTCGGAGGTGAGAATCTCTCCGCGGCCGGCAGCGGCCGCGATGCGAGCAACCTCATGGACGGCAATGCCACGGGCACCGTTCGAGGTGAGCTCGACTTCGCCAACGTGAACGCCGATCCGTACCGGCATCCCCTGCGTGCCCGCGGCGTCCTGGATAGCCGCCGCACACTCGAGCGCGCGCGCCGCGCCATCGAACAGCGCGAACATGCCGTCGCCCGCCGTATCGATCTCCCGTCCCCGGAAGCGACCCAGCAGGGTGCGCATCGACTCCAGATGGCCGGCCAGACGGTCGCGCCAGAGAGCGTCGCCGATCCTGGATGCCTCCGCGGTCGAGCCGACGATGTCGGTCATCAGCAAACCCGCCAGCACACGGTCGTGCAAACGCACTTTGAAGCCGGTCCATGCCTCGAGACCTGACCAGTCAATCTCGACCAAGGGTTCGTCCCCGACCACGAAGGCATCGTGGCCCGGCGGAATGTCGAACACGTCGTTCGGCCCGAGCTCGAACCGCGCGCCGTCCTTCAGCTCGACTCCCATCCGGCCCGATACGACCACGCCGACGTGGCGTGCAGAACACCACTCTCCGCCCACGATGGGACGGACGTTCTTCGACCAACTGAATCCGGGCGGCTGAACGACGCGACCGACGGTGTAGTCGCCGATCTTGACCACATGCTCGACCATCCCGTCAATCTCGAACGTCTCGTCGGGATCATCGAAGTTCTTCCGGTAGGGGCCGGCCACTCCGCGACCCTACACCCGCGGCCACGACGCGAAGGTCACGACCTCCGCGTCGGTGGGCGATCCGTCCCCGCCGTTGGTCGGGTAGTGGTCGTCGGGACAGGCGGAGAAGATCAGCGTGCAGTCGAGCTCGGCGCGCACCTCGACATGGTCACCTGGTCGCGAGCTGGGCCGCTCGTAGGTGATCGAGCCCGCTTCGGAGACGGGAGCGCTCATGAACAGGTTCCATGGGCTGAGCACGAACGGAAACGGCGGCAGCCCGGCCGACTCCAACGCGGACGCGAAGTTGTCGGCGCAGTTGCGGTGGCCGACGGCCCCAACCCGTTCGTACATCAGCGCACTGCAGGCTGCGATCAGCGTGTCGTGCCGGCCGGGCGAGGTGTCCCCGACGACGGTGAGAATCGGCCGGTAGCGGTTGGTCAGCAGCACGTCACCGACTTCGAAGTAGATCCGTTCGAGCACCTCGCGGCAGTGCTCCATCGAGAGGAACTCATC
>JAWVEC010000194.1:0-3041 GCA_033856975.1 Gaiellales bacterium | reverse complement strand
ATCCGCGAGCTGACCGGGCTCGGCCTGAAGGAGGCCAAGGCGGTCGCCGACGAGGCGCCCGCTCCCGTCAAGGAGGGTGTCGCCAAGGAAGAGGCCGACCAGATGAAGGCCAAGCTCGAGGAGGCCGGAGCCACTGTCGAGCTCAAGTAACACTCTCGTTTCGGGGCGCGCACCGGCGGCGAGTGCCGCCGCCGGGCGCGCCTCCGCGCCTTCTCCCGACGGGGAGCAGCCAAACACAAGTAAAATGCCTGTTGTGGAGAAGGCATCCTGCATCCGCCCCTATGCGTCGCTGCGCAGCAAGCCGAAGGCGACCGCCGAACAGCACACGCAGGCGCTGTTCGGCGACCCGATCGACGTCGTCGAGCGGGGCAACGGCTGGGCAAAGGTGGTGCTCGCCGACGGCTACGAGGGATACCTCGAGATCGAGTCGCTGGGCGAGCCGCTGCCGAAGGATCGTGCGCACGTGGTGGTGGTTCCGCAGGCCGCCGATCGCTACATGGGTACGTGGCTGCCGGCGCCCGGCCTGCGCACCGAGCCGTTGGCCGCGGCGCGCCGCAAGGCAACCGGGGAGGCGATCGCCGAGGCCGCTCTGATGTTCCTGGGCGCGCCGTACGAGTGGGGCGGCATGACGGTCGAGGGGCTCGACTGCTCCGGCCTGGTGCAGACCGTGCACCGGCGCTTCGGCATGCTGCTGCCGCGAAATGCCAACCAGCAGGAGCAGGCGGGGCACGAGGTCTCGCTGCGCTCCGTTCGGCCCGGCGACCTGCTCTGTTACGGCGACCACATCGCTGTGGCGCTCGAGGGCGGCGAGATCGTGCATGCCAGCAAGGAGCAGGGCAGCGTCGTGCGTGAGAAGCACCCCGCCGACCTGAAGAAGCGCGTCAAGACGGTGCGCCGGGTGTTCGACGGCGACGACTGAGCGGTGACCGGGTGAGCGGCGGCACGGCAGCCGCCGTGGCGGCGTTGACGATTTTGGCGACAGCCTGCACGGGCGCCGCCACACGGGCGGTGGAGGACGCGCAGCCATCGCCCGACCAGCGCTACCAGGCGGCGCGGCCGGTCGTCATCCGCTACCTGACGGCGATCGCGCATCACCGCCCGCTGGTGGCCTACGTCGCGCCGGCGACCGCGTCGGATCGGGCATCGCTGATCCGGCTGCAACGATGGCTGGGCGGGATCCCGGCCGCCGGCCTGCAGATCGACGTCACCAGCCTGGGGCGCGACGACCCTGGCACCGCTGGCATGATCGCGACGCTCGCGGCGCCGCTGGGCGGCCGCCCCTCGACGGCCACGGTGAGCATCGGCCAGCTCGCGCTGCTCGTCCGGCGCGGCGACGATGGCGGGTGGCGGGTGGCGGCCGACATCAGCCGGCCCGAGTCGCGGCTGCTCGACCGCGGCGGCCTGGCCGCCGTGCCCGCAGCGCGGTTCCTGGTCGGGAGCCACAGCGTGGTGGTGGATGCGACCGGCTCCGGGCCGAACTCGTTCTCGGCCCGGCTGGCGGGCCGGGTCGCCGACGCCGCGATGCCGGGGCTGGTGCGGCTGTTCAACGGCCCCCGCCGCGCCCTGATCTTCATCACCTCGGACTGGGCGCAGGCCGATCGGATCGTCCCCGGCGACTACTCGACCGAGCCGACCGGCGTCACGGTGGACGGGCTGGTGATGCTGAACGAGGCCCAGTGGCGATACTGGGGCGACCCGGGCGCCCAGGGCGTGGTGGTGCACGAGCTGACGCATCTCGAGACCGAGCCCGAGCTGGCATCGGCGCCGACCAGCCTGGCGGGGGGCTCGCCCAGTATGAGCAGGACGGCTACCTGCATCGGCACCACAGCCAGATTCCGCTGGCCGACATCGCCCGCGCCTACCACCACCGCTACGCCACCGCGCTGCGCTGGCGCTCCCAGACGATCGAGTGGGGACTGCGATCGTCGCGCCAGGTGGGGCTGGCCTACGACGATGCCGAGGCGATCGTGCGCACCGTGATCGTCCGGCACGGAGGGCTGCCCGCGCTGCGCCGGCTAGCGCGGCGCTTCGCCGGCATGTCGGTCAGATTCGGCTACTCGGCCGGCCAGGTGCGGACGGCCTTTCGCACGGCGCTTGGGGTTTCGCTGCCGCGGGTCGAGCGCGAGGCACATGCCTGGGCGTGGTCCGGGCGCTGGCGGGCCTGATCGGGCCGGGGGCGCGGCACTTGACCCACGACGGGGCTCCGGTATAGTGATTCCAGGAACCCCGCCGCGGAAGCCCATCCCGCGGGCGGGGCCGACCGACCCTGTTTGCGCGGATTCGGGCACCCTGATAGGGTTCTCGGTTGCGCCCTTGGTCCGGATCCGACCCTTCTGATTTCCCCCTCTAGCCCCGCGGGAGGCTTTGCGTTGCCTGAAACCACCTCGCCACGAGTTCGCAAGACGTTCTCCAAGTTGGAGAAGGTTCTCGACGTCCCCAACCTGATCGACATCCAGAAAGCGTCGTTCAGGTGGTTCATGGGAGACCCGAGTGACGCCGCGTCGTTGAAGACGTCCGGCTTGCGCGAGACGATCGACGATATCTCTCCCATCCGCGACTACTCCGAGCGGCTCGAGGTTGCGCTCGGCGAGTACACCATCGGTGACCCGGTGGTGCCCGAGCGCGAGTGCCGGGAGAAGGATCTCTCCTACGAGGTGCCGGTCAACGTCAAGGTCGCGTTTACCAATCTGGATACGGGCGAGATCCGCGAGCAGACGGTCTTTCTCGGCAACTTCCCGTGGATGACGCAGCAGGGCACGTTCATCATCAACGGCACCGAGCGCGTCGTGGTGACGCAGCTGGTGCGTTCGCCCGGCGCGTACATCATGGAGCCGAAGGATCGCGACAAGCAGGTGTTCACCGCCAACCTGATGCCGTCACGCGGCTCGTGGCTCGAGCTCGAGATCGACAAGAAGGGTCTCGTCAACGTCCGCATCGACCGCAAGCGCAAGCTGCCCATCACCACCCTGCTGCGCGCGCTCCCGGCCGAGGACGAGAACACGGGCTTCGTGATCGACAAGACGGACGAGGGCATGCTGGCG
>JAWVEC010000193.1:0-17154 GCA_033856975.1 Gaiellales bacterium | reverse complement strand
AAGTACTCGACCGCATTGTGCGGGAAGTACTCGCGAAACTCGTTGCAGAGCTGGGCCGCCAGCGTCTTGTTGTGCGCGATCACGAGCGTCGGCTTCTGCACCTTTTCGACCAGCCGGGCGACGGTGTGCGTCTTGCCCGTACCGGTGGCGCCGAGCAGCGTCTGGTAGCGGTCGCCGCGGGTGATGCACTCGGACAGCTCGGCGATCGCGCGCGGCTGGTCACCGGTCGGCTGGTAGGCCGCAGAAACGCGCATCTCGGGCATCCCCGTAGTGTACCGAACGGGCGTTCGCCACGCGATGGCGTCCCCGTCTCGCTGTACTCTCGCTCGATGGGAGTCGTGATCGAGAAACGGATCCGCACCGCGGGCTCGCCGGCGGCCGTCTTCGCCTACCTCCACGACCCCAGCCAGCGGGCCGGCTGGGACGTCTCCAGCGACGACGCGACGCTCGAAACGGACGCCCCCGGAGTGGGCGCCCGGCTGCAGCTGCGGGGCCATCGCACCGCGCCCTCATGGCTCGGCGAGTACACGGTCTACGAGCCGCCGCGGCGATCCAGCCTGCGGCTGGTGGAGGGCGCCGGAATGCCGTTCACCAGCTTCGTCCAGTCGCTCTCGGTGACACGCGACGGCAAGGGATCGATCGTCATGATCCGGCTCGAGTACGAGCCGCGCGGCCTCGTCCGGCTGATCGAGCCGCTGACGCTCCGCAGCCGGCTGCGCAGGGTCACGCTGAGATCGCTGGGCCGGATCCAGGAGCGCTTCGGGTGAGCGAGGCCAACCTCAACGACTCCGCGGTGGCGGCCGACTACGACCTGATCTACGCCGACTGGGATGCGCACGTCGATCGGCTGGTGCAGATCATGAACGGCCACCTGCCGGTCGTGCCCGGCGGCACGCTGCTCGACAGCAGCTGTGGCTCGGGTCTGTCGCTGGACGCGGCCCACCGCCTGGGCTGGAGCGTGACCGGCGCCGACGCCTCTCCGGCGATGCTGAGCAGGGTGCGCGAGCGGCTGGGCGACGTCGAGTGCAGGGCGATCGACATCCGCTCGCTGGCCCAGGTGTTCGACTCCCGCTTCGACGCCGTGATCGCGGTCGGAAACGCGCTGCCGGTGCTCCCGCGCGGACAGCTGCCAACCGCGCTTCAAGCGCTGCGCGCATGCGTCAAACCGGGCGGCGCGCTGATGGTCGCGATTCGCGACTTCAGCGAGCGGATCAAGTCGGGGGTGTGGCGGGACGACCCGGTCGCCCACATCCAGGCCCGGTTCGTCTACCAGGGCGGTGAGGGCATCATCTACGCGCTCGACGTCCGCGACGCGGCCGGCGAACGAACGCACGAGCTGACGCTGCACCCGATCTCGCCGCTCGAGCTGGAGGCGGCGGTGCTGGCGGCCGGCTTCCGCGTGACCCGAGCCAGCCGCACGGCGGGACGAGTCGTGATCGCGGCCACCGCGGTCTAAAGAACGTCACCCCAGCTGGTCGCCGTACGCCTTGCGGTAGAGCCGTTCCAGCCGCTCCACGTCCGCCACGTAGGCGCGCGTCTCTGCGAACTTGATCGGCACCGGCCGCCCGGCCGGAGTGGCCGCGATCCAGGCGTCGACGTTCCCCTGGCCGGCGTTGAAGGCCGCCAGCGCCAGCTCCGGGCCGTTGGAGTAGGCGGAGTACTTCTGCCGCAGGTGGTTCAGGTACCAGCAGCCGTAGCGGACGTTGAGATCGGGATCCAGCAGGTCGGTCTTGGGATCGAAATGGCTACCGCCGGTGCGAAGCGCGATGCCGCGTGCGGTGTCGGGCAGCAGCTGCATCAGCCCCACCGCGCCGGCCGCGCTGCGGGCGTGTGGATCGAAGTGCGACTCCTGGTAGACCACCGCCGCCACCAGGGCGGGGTCGAGGTGGTACAGGTGCGCGTTTCCCGAGATCACCGAGCCGTAGTCGAGCGGGTACCACAGCCGCACCCACCAGCCCGGCTGCTCCGCGCGCACCGCCAGGAAGCCCGCCAGGCCGACCACGCCGAGCATCGCCACCGCCACCAGCAGGCGTCTCATGTCAGCCGCGCCACCAGGTCGGCCACCCAGCGGTCGAGTTCGTCGAGGCTGCCGCTGTTTCGGTAGACATGGTGGGAGCGGGCGACCTTCTCGCTCTCGGGGAGCTGGTGCGCCATCCGCGCCTCGGAGCCGGGCCGGCGCGCCTGTCGCAGCTCCTGTGGCGCGGTGATCGTGACGATGGTGTCATAGCGGCCCTCGGTCCCCGCCTCGAACAGGGTCGGAGCCTCGTGCACCAAGAGCGGCGCGCCGGCGGCGACCTCGGCATCCCGCCACTCGGCGAACCGCACGGCGATCAGCGGCAGCAGCAGCGCCTCCAGCCAGCGTCGCTGCTCGGCATCGGAGAAGACGCGCTCCGCGATATGGGCGCGATCGACGCTGCCGTCGGCCGTGATCGCGCCCGGGCCGAAGTGCTCCCGCACCGCCCGCCGCACGTCCTGGCATTGGTACAGCTCGCGCACGACCTCGTCGCTGGACAGCGTGGCGGCGCCATGGCGCTTGAACGCGGCCAGCGCTTCCGACTTGCCCGACCCGATGCCGCCGGTCAATCCGACGACCAGGGGCGGGCTCACTACTCCTCCGGCGCCTCTTCGGCCTTGTCCGCGGGCTCCTGCTCGGGCTCTGCCTCCGCAGCCGGCTCGGCATCCGGCTCAGGGTCCGAATCAGCGGCGGCTTCGGGCTCGGGCTCAGCGGCGGCTTCGGGCTTGGGCTCCGCGTCGGCCGCTGCCTCAGCCTCGGGCTCGGGCTCCGCGTCGGCCGCTGCCTCGGGCTCGGGCTCCGGCTCGGGCACGGGGTCTGCGTCCGCAGCCGGCTCGGCGGTCAGCTCGGGCGTCGCCTCGCCGGACTCGTCAGGCTCGCTGGACTCGGCGACCGGCTCGGCCTCGACGTCCGCGAACACCTCTTCGGACAGGCCGAGGTTCGGCACCGGCTGCTCGGCGATGGCGGTGGTGGTTCCGCTCATCTCAATCCGCTTGACCGTCTCGCCCGCCTCGACGCGCTTCAGCGACAGCGACAGCCGGCGACGCTCGGCGTCGATCTCGATCACCTTGACGTTCACCTCGTCACCCTGGTTGACGACGTCACGCGGGTTCTCGACGTGGTGGTCGGCCAGCTCGGAGATGTGGATCAGACCCTCGACTCCGGACAGGATCTCGGCGAAGGCGCCGAACGTGACGACCTTGGTGATGCGGCCGACGACCACGTCGCCCTGGTGCGTCTCGTCGATCACGCGCTGCCACGGATCGGTCTGGGTCTGCTTGAGGCCGAGCGAGATGCGCTGCCGGTCGCGATCGACGTCCAGCACCTTGACCTTCACGGTCTGGCCGATCTCGAGCACCTCGGAGGGATGGTTGACGTGGCTCCACGACAGCTCCGAGATGTGGATCAGGCCATCGATGCCGTCCAGATCGACGAAGGCGCCGAAGTCGACGATGTTCGAGATCACGCCCTCGACCTCGGTGCCGGGCGAGAGCCGGTCGAGGATCTGCTGACGCTGCTCGCGGCGCTCCTCCTCGAGCACGGCGCGGCGCGACAGCACGACGTTGTTGCGGCTGCGGTTGAGCTCGATCACCTTGCAGCGGAGCGTCTGGTCGCGGTACTCCTCGAGATCCTGCACGCGGCGGATGTCGACCAGCGAGGCGGGCAGGAAGCCACGCACGCCGAGGTCGATGATCAGCCCGCCCTTGACGACCTCGATCACCGCTCCCTCGACCGGCTCGCCGCTCTCGGCGGCTGCCTCGATGCGACGCCAGGCCTTCTCGAACCGGGCACGCTTCTTGGACAGGATCAGACGCCCGTCGGCGTCCTCCTTCTGCAGCACCAGCGCGTCGATCTGGTCGCCGAGGGTGACCTCTTCGTCCGGATTGACGGAGCGTCGAATCGAGAGCTCCGAGATCGGGATCACGCCTTCGCTCTTGTACCCGATGTCGACCAGGATCTCGTCCTTATCGACCCGAACGACGGTGCCGCTGACCACGTCTCCCTCATTGAAGTTGGTCAGCGTTCGGTCGTAGTCGGGGACGAGCTGGCCGTCCACCTCGATCATCCAGTCGTCGGTATCGGCGCCTGTGTCGATGTGCTGCTGCTGGTCGGTTGAAGCCATGTAGGTAGATCAGTCCTCTCAGAATTTTTGAGCGCATGGCACGTCCACCCGGACAGCCGAGCGCCGAGGCGCAGTATACAGGCCAAATTGCGCCGGCCGGACGGTTGCGGCCGGGGCTACCGGGCGCTGGAGTAGACGTGATCGTCAACGACGATCACCGCGCCGGCGGCCGGGACGGTGATCGGGCCGCCGGTGCTGAGCGTGACGGTGACATCGAGCGATCCCGGGTTGACCGCCACCGAGCCGGCATCGAACTCGCGCGTCCAGATCCCGTTCTGCCGGATGGGAACGTCCAGCGGCTGGCCGACGTCGACCCGGTAGAGAGGATCGCGGGCGACTTTCTCGTCCACCCCATAGGACGACAGTGGCCCCGAGACGAGCAGGTAGGACGCCAGGCCGAACACGCGCTGACCCGGATCCATGGGCCCGGCGTCCTGCACCCAGGCGCCGACGTAGACATCCACTGCGGCGGCGAAGTATGTGAACAGCGTCGTCCAGGCGTTGCCGGCGCGGCCGGCAAAACCGGCCCGCAGCGTGACCGCGTCGGTGCTGCGGATCTGGGCCGGGTCGACCACCGTTGGGGGCCCGTTGTCGGCCACCACCGAGAAGCCGTTCGTCTTCAGGCCGCCCCGCACCACCTCCAGCGCCTGCGCGAGGTAGAGCGCGCGATCAGCATCGGTCATGGCGACGCCGGTGCGGGGATCGATCGGCGGCGTCGACCATTCCTGCTGGTTGCCCACGTCCACCAGCTCGACACCGCTCCAGCCGCCCTTGGACAGATCGATGATCACGTTTGCCGCCCAGGCGGTCTGGAAGTCGACGTTGCCGAAGTCGAACAGCACCCAGTCGGGGTGGTCGAGCGGCTGTACCTCCGCCCCGCTCGCGTCTCTCAAGATCCAGTCGGGGTGGTCACGACGCACCTGCGCGAGGTCGAGGCCCGGCCGGGGGCAGTCCTGACAGGGCGTGAACCCATACTGGAGCACACGCGTCTGCCACGTGTGGACGGACGGGTTGGCGGCTGCGAAGCGCTTCGGCACGTTGCTCCAGCTGGGGCTGGCGATCACGTTCGTGTACGTGGTGGCCAGGCAGGCCGCCCGCGCCGGGCCGGGAGCGGTGGCCGGCTCGATCGTCAGCGCGACGGCCGGCCGGTCGTTCGTCGAACAGGCGGGCGGCGGCGGCACGGTGGCTGCCGATCCGCCCAGGCAGCCGGACGCCAGCAGCGCGAGCGCCAGCGGCGCCGCCGTCACGCCTCGCCGCATGCCTCACAGCGCGCCACCGGCGAGGCGATCAGACCGCCGTCTGGCGGGGTGATCACGGCCACCGGCTCGACCACCAGCGAGCCGCCGCAGTGCGGGCAGAAGCCGCCGCTGGGATGGTGATGATAGAGCGTGAAGCTGACGTCGGCCTTCAGCACGCGGCCGTCGGCCGAGAGCACGCCGCGGTCGCCGCGGACGCGGCCGAAGTGCAGCTGGACATCGCCCAGCCGCTGCTCGGAGCCGATCTGGACGCTGCCGGTCGCGACGCCCATGGCGGCGTCCAGGCCGTCCGGATACACGGCCGGCAGGAACAGCTCGGCGACCACCGCCTCGGCCCGCTCCCCCGCCTCGAGCCACAGGTAGCTGCCGGCCTCGTCGCCACGCCGCGCCGGCAGGGCGCAGAGCGTGCCGGACACCTGCAGCCAGTCGCTCACTTGGCGTCCAGCCAGGTCGGGCCGACGCCCACCTCGACCTCGAGCGGAGGATCGAGCGGGTAGGCTCGCACCATCTCCTCAGCGACCAGCGTGCGCAGCGTTCCCACCTCGCCATCCTTGGTCTCGAACACCAGCTCGTCGTGCACCTGCAAAACCAGGCGCGACTGACAGCCCTCGTCACGCATCCGGCGATGGCAGCCGATCATCGCCACCTTGATGATATCGGCCGCGCTGCCCTGCATGACGGTGTTGACGGCCAGCCGTTCGCCCAGCGTGCGGGTCTGGTAGTTGGACGCTCGCAGCTCAGGGATCGGCCGGCGGCGCCCGAACAGCGTCGTCACGTACCCGTCCTCCTTGGCGCGCTCGATCACGCGTCGCATGAACTCGTTGACGTGCGGGAAGCGGGCCAGGTAGAGGTCGATGTAGGTCTGGGCCTCCTCGCGCGAGATGCCCAGCTGCTCGGACAGGCCGAACGAGCTGATGCCATAGATGATGCCGAAGTTGACCGCCTTGGCGCGGTTGCGCTCGTCGGAGGTGAGCTGGTCGGCCGGCTTGCCCAGCACCTCGGCGGCGGTGGCTCGATGGATGTCCTCGCCGCGCGCGAATGTGTCCTTGAGCGCGGGCTCGCCGGACAGGTGGGCGAGGATACGAAGCTCCACCTGCGAGTAGTCGGCGGACAGGATCAAGCAGCCGGGAGCGGCCACGAAGGCGCCCCGGATCTCGCGCCCGAGCGGCGTGCGGATGGGGATGTTCTGAAGGTTGGGCCGGATCGAGCTGAGACGTCCGGTGGCCGCCGTCGTCTGGCTGAAGGTGGTGTGCAGACGGCCGTCAACGGGATCGATCAGGCTCGGCAACGGCTCCAGGTAGGTGTTCAGCAGCTTCGACTGCTCGCGCCAGGCCTCGACCAGGTCGATGATCGGATGCAGCGCCCGCAGCTTGCCCAGCACGCGGGCGTCGGTCGAGTAGCCGGTCTTGCCCTTGCGGTCGGTGGGCAGCCCGAGCCGCTCGAACAGCACCTCGCCCAGCTGCTTGGGCGAGCCGATCGCGAACGGCCCGCCGGCCAGCTCGTACAGTTGCTGCTCCAGCTCGTCCAGCTGGTCGCGCAGCTTGGCCGCGATCTCGGCCAGCCGGTAGCTGTCCACCAGCACACCGTAGGCCTCCATCGCCGCCAGCACGGGCACCAGCGGCAGCTCGATGTCGTGGTAGAGGCTGGTCATCTCGCGCTGCTCGATCCGCTCCTCGAGGCCGGGATGGATCCCGATCTGGGTGGCCGCGGCGGCCACCAGCGCGGCCGTGTCGGGATCGGATTGGACGTCGGCGGCCACGCCCCGCTCCTCGGCCAGGTCGGCGATCTCGTAGCCCGAGCGACCGGGGTCGAGCAGGTAGGCGGCCAGCTGAGTGTCGCCGGCCGGCAGCAGATCGGGCAGGTGCAGGCCGTGCGTGATCACCCGCCGGTCGCCAAGCGCCGAGACCAGCTCGGCCCCGCCGATCTCGACCACCAGCACATCTCCCGCCGCCGGCGCCAACGCCGCGCGGCCGTCCGCCATTGCAACGCCCAGCTCGTGCGGCAGCGAGGCGATATCGGTTGCCCGCGCCTCGCGCCAGCTGACCTCGGTGCGCTCGGCGGGAGCGCCGGGCGCGGACGGGATCGCCTCGTCCAGCTCGTCCACCCGCTTCAGCAGCGCCCTGAACTCGAGCCGCCGGAACAGCTCCTTGATACCCGAGCGGTCGGGCGGGGCCGCGATCAGGCCGGCGAAGTCGACGTCGATCTCGAGGTCGCGCTTGATGGTGGCAAGCTGCTTCGACTTGATGGCGTCGTCGGCAGCCGCGCGCAGCGACTCCCGCCGCCGCTCGCCGGGGACCTCATCGAGGTGGCTGTAGATGCCCTCCATGCTGCCGAACTGCAGCAGCAGGTCGGCGGCGGTCTTCTCGCCGATGCCGGGCACACCCTTGATGTTGTCGGACGTGTCGCCCTTCAGCCCGATGAAGTCGGGGATCAGCTCCGGGCCGATGCCGTAGCGCTGACGGATGCGATCCGGCGTGTAGACGACCACGTCCGAGATACCACGCGGAGTCATCATGATGCAGACGTTGTCGGCGGCGAGCTGGAAGGCATCGCGGTCGGTGGAGACGACGCAGACACGGTGGCCCTCCCGCTCGGCGATCGCCGACAGCGTTCCGATTACGTCGTCCGCCTCCATGCCGGCGACGCGCAGGTTGCGGTAGCCGAACGCCTCGACCAGCGGCTCGAAGAACGGTCGCTGCTGGACGAGCAGCTCGGGCGTCGGCTTGCGGTGCGCCTTGTACTGGGGGTCGAGCTCGAGCCGTGCGGTCGGACGCTCGTCCCAGGCCACCAGCACGGTCGCCGGCCGGTAGTCGGCCAGCAGCTTCATCAGCATGTTGGCCATGCCGAGCAACGCGTTGGTGGGCTGCCCGTCGGCCGTCTGTAGCTCCTCGGGCAGGGCGTGGAAGGCGCGGTAGGCGAGGCCGTTGCCGTCCACCAGGAAGACGTCGCAGGTCTTGGCCGGCGCATCGTCGAGGTCGATGTCAGACGGCTTGGTCTGCTTCGCGGTGGCCACCCGGGGAGCCTACCGGGACTGCGCGAGGAACCCGAGCACGAGGCTGTCGAACGCGACCGGTCGCTCCATGCTCGGCAGGTGGGCGGTGCCGGCGATCTGCTCGCGGCGGGCGCCCGGCACGGCGGCCGCAATCCGATCGGCGACCACGTGCATATCTCCAACGTCGTGCTCACCTATCAGCACCAGCGTCGGCACCGCCACCTCGGCCAGCCGGTCGCCGAGGCCCTCCGCCAACGGCATCTCCTCGGCCGCCTCGCCCGCCTCGACCTGGAGCTCGAGTGCGCGCAGCTGCATCTCGTGCACCAGATTCCTGACGCGCGCGTCCACCTGGTCGGGTGTACGGCCGGGGCCGTCCACCCAGAAGCGGACGTTGATCTCGGAGGCGGCGTCCAGGTCGCCGGCCTCGATGGCCGCGTCCTCGGCGGCGCCGTAGTCGCGCACCGCCTGCGACCAGTCGTGGTCTGGCAGCCCGGGGCCGCTCAGCACCAGCCGCGAGACGAGGTCGGGCCGGGCGACGGCCAGCTCGAGCGCGACCCGGCCTCCCATCGAGACGGCGACCAGCGCCGCGCCGGTGATGGCCTGGGAGTCGAGCAGCGCGGCCAGGTCGGCGGCGTGGGAGTACGGCTCCGGCGGTATCGGCGAGCGGCCGAACCCGCGCATGTCATACCGAAGCAGGCGGTGGCCGGCCGCGAACGTCTGCCACTGCGGATCCCACATGCGGCTGTCGCAGATGCCGGCGTGGACGAGCACCAGTGGCTCGCCCTCTCCCTCGAGTTGGTGGTAGAGACCCATACCGGCCTAGCCTATCGACCGCGGGCGCCGGCCGTCGGCGACCGGGACGCACCGCGCGATCGAGCCGTTACGCTTTCACGGCCATGGCGCGCAACCCCTCAGCCTCCTACAGCCTGACGATGCGGCTCGAGATCCCCTCGGGGGCGGGATCGTTCGCGACCGTGGCCGCCGCGATCGCGGAGGCCGAGGGCGACGTGGGCGCGATCGACCTGGTGCGCGTCAGCAAGGATGTCACCGTCCGCGACATCACCGTCTCTGCGTCCGACTCGGAGCACGGCCAGCGGATCGTCGACTCCGTCCGCACCGTCCCCGGCGTGACACTCGTGAACGTCAGCGACCGCACGTTCCTGATGCACCTGGGCGGCAAGATCGAGGTGCGAAACAAGGTGCCGGTGAAGACGCGCGACGACCTCTCGATGGCCTACACGCCCGGTGTCGCACGCGTCTGCATGGCGATCGCCGCCGACGTCGAGAAGGCCCGCTCGCTGACCATCAAGCAGAACACGGTCGCCGTCGTGACCGATGGCACGGCCGTGCTGGGGCTGGGCGATATCGGCCCCGAGGCCGCGATGCCCGTGATGGAGGGCAAGGCGATGCTGTTCAAGGAGTTCGCCGGTATCGATGCCTGGCCGCTGGCGCTGAACACCAAGGACACGGACGAGATCATCGCGATCGTGAAGGCGATCGCGCCCGGCTTCGGCGGCATCAACCTGGAGGACATCGCCGCCCCGCGCTGCTTCGAGATCGAGGGGCGGCTGCGCCAGGAGCTCGACATCCCGGTGTTCCACGACGATCAGCACGGCACCGCCGTGGTGGTGCTGGCCGGCATGCTGAACGCCGCCAAACTCGTCGAGAAGCGGATGGACGAGCTGCGGGTCGTGCTGGTCGGCGTCGGCGCGGCGGGCGTCGCCGTCAGCAAGCTGCTGATGCGCGCGGGCGTGACCGACATCATCGGATGCGACCGCGACGGCTCCCTGTACAACGGCAAGAAGGGCCTGGTGGGCATCAAGAAGTGGTATGCCAAACACACCAACCCGCGCTGCTTCGACGGCGGCGCCGATCACGCGCTGGAGAACGCCGACGTCTTCATCGGCCTGTCCGGCCCGGGTGCGGTCAGCGTCGAGGCGATCAAGTCGATGGCCGATGACGCGATCGTGTTCGCGATGGCAAACCCGGAGCCCGAGGTGCCGCCCGAGGAGATCGCGGGCTCGGTTCGGGTGATCGCCACCGGCCGCTCCGACTACCCGAACCAGATCAACAACGTGCTCTGTTTCCCCGGCATGTTCCGGGGTGCGCTGAACGCCCACGCCACCACCATCAACGAGGAGATGAACCTGGCCGCGGCGCGCGCGATCGCGTCGGTCATCACCGAGGAGGAGCTGCACGAGGAGTACATCATCCCGAGCGTGTTCAACAAGTCGGTGGTGGAGTTGGTCGCGACGGCGGTGGCCGAGGCGGCGCTGGCGACCGGGGTCGCCCGCAAGGACGTGACGGGCGCCTTCGACATCACCGAGCTCTACCGCTGACGCGGTCCCCCCGGCGGCCGAGCCGCCGGAGGGAACCGGGTCAGCGCTCTACTTCCAGATCTGCACGATCGACGGCGCGCTCGCCGCGCCGGCAAGCCGGCCGGCGCCGTAGCCGTCCTCAAGCGTCGCCAGCAGCCCGAAGTGGTTGGACGGGGATCCGTAGATGCCCGGCTGCACGAGCGGTCCCAGAGCGAGGAACACGACGTTGCCGCCGCCTGAGAACTGCTTCGACGTACCCGGCCCCTTGTTGGACGTGCCCTCGTCGAACGTGACGATGATGAGGGCATTGGGGTCAGCGTTCTGGATGATCGGCACCTCACGGCTGAGGAAGGTGTCGAACTGGTTCATGCGAGTCTTCGCCGGCTGACAGTTGTCATGCCCGTCCTCGCACTCGTTCGGCACCACCAGGTTGAACTGAGCGGTGTCGCCGCTCTGGACGGCAGCGTTGAACACGCTCATGTCGTTCGGCCCGGTTCCGCCGGTGGGCAGGTCGCTGGCCATGCACTCCGCGCCCGGCGTCGTACTCCAGACGCCGCCCGTGCCCTCGATGTTGTCGAAGAAGATCGCGGGATTGTGCTTGGCGCCGTAGTGGTTCTGCGTCTTTGGTGCGCCCGAGCTGACCAGCGCGCATGGGGTCGGCATCGACTCCATCCAGCTCTGCCAGGTGACGCCGAGGCCGTCCAGCTGGCTGAACAGGTTGCCGACGTCCTGGTGACAGTCGGCCGCCGAGTAGTCGAACTGCTGGCAGTGCGTGAACTGGCCGGACATCATGCCGACGTAGTTCGCTTCGGAGAAGTGCGTGAGCGCAAAGTAATTGGTAAGCCAAGCCGATTGTGGCTTCAGCGTCCCCATCACGTAGGGCGCGTTGATCTTGTTGACCCCCGTGAGCTCGGTGTTCTCACCGATGATCAGATACACGTGCGATGAGGCGAGCGCCGGCGTTGTCCCGCTGGCGGAGGAGGTGCCGGCCGAACCGGCCATCACCACCAGGGCGGAGAGCATGACGATCAGGAAGAGACGTCGCAACGAAAAGTCCTTTCTGCGCGGCCGGGCCGCGTCGGTGATTACGGAGCCGTGCGGCACCGCGTGACCTGCGTCGGCCGACGCTACCGGCTCGACCCTGAACTCGTCAAGCTGGGGTCGGTCAGTAGCGATCCATGTACTGATCGATCTCCCACTTGTGCACCTGCTCGTTGTAGGCCGCCCACTCATCGCGCTTGAGCCGGATGTACTCGGAGAAGATGTGCTCGCCCAGCGCCTCGCGCATGACCGCGTCCGCCTCCAGCGCGTCCAGCGCCTTGCTCAGATCGTGCGGCAGGCTGGTGATGCCGAACTGCACCGACTCCTCCTCGGTAAGGTCATAGATGTTGCGGTTCACCGGAGCGGGTGGGGTGTGGCCGTTGACGATGCCGTCCAGCCCGGCCTGAAGCATGCAGGCCAGCGCCAGATACGGATTCGCGGTCGGGTCGGGCGTGCGCAGCTCGATCCTGGTCGAGCGGCCGCGCTTGGCCGGAACGCGGATGGCAGCGGAGCGGTTGCCGGGCGACCACGCGATGTAGACCGGCGCCTCGTACCCCGGCAGCAGCCGCTTGTAGGAGTTGACCGTGGGGTTGGCGACGGCGGTGATGGCGGGCAGGTGGCCGAGGATGCCCGCGATGTAGCTGTAGGCCTCCTTGGACAGCTTGAGGTCGTCGCTGTCATCGAGGAACGCGTTCTCGTCGCCGCGTGACAGCGACTGGTTGACGTGCATGCCCGAGCCGTTCTCGCCGTGCAGAGGCTTGGCCATGAAGGTGGCATGCATGCCGTGCTGGGCGGCGATCACCTTCACAACCATCCGGAACGTGATCAGGTTGTCGGCCGTCGAGAGCGCATCGCCATGGCGGAAGTCGATCTCGTGCTGGCCGATCGCGACCTCGTGGTGTGCGGCCTCCAGATGGAAGCCCATCTGCTGCAGCGTCAGCTCGATGTCGCGGCGGCAATCCTCGCCCTTGTCCATCGGGGCAACATCGAAGTAGCTGGCCGAGTCGTGAGGATCGACGGTCGGATTGCCATCGCCGTCCAGCCGGAACAGGAAGAACTCGGCCTCGGGCCCCACCTGCATCGTGTAGCCGAGCTGCTCGGCCTGCTTGAGCACGCGCTTCAGGTTGGAGCGGGGATCGCCGGCGAACGCCTGCCCGTCAGGGTCGGCGACGTCGCAGATCAGGCGCGCGGTGCGCGCCGTCTCGGTGCCGCGCCACGGCAGCACGGCGTAGGTGGCCGGGTCAGGCAGGAAGTACATGTCCGACTGCTCGATCCGCTTGAAGCCGCGGATCGAGGATCCGTCGAACATCAGCTCGTTGTCGAGCGCCTTCTCCAGCTCCTCAACCGGGATGGAGACGTTCTTCACCGCACCGTACGGCTCGGTGAACTGGAGCCGCACGAACGCGACGTTGTCGCGCCGGCAGCGCTCGAGAACCTCCTGCTTGTCCATGACCCTCCTTGATCGTCGACCCTGATGAAGGCAGCAGTCTATCGTTGGCGGCCGATGCGCCTCGGGATCAACCGGAACGTCTGGGCGATGGGCTGGACGAGCCTCCTCAACGACTCGTCCTCCGAGCTTCTCTACCCGGTGCTGCCGCTGTTTCTGACCACCACCCTGGGCGCTCCCGCCGCAGCCGTGGGAGCGGTCGAGGGCGCGGCCGACGCGGCGTCCCAGATCGTGGGGCTGGTGGTCGGCCGCCGCTCGGACCGGATGCGGCGGCGGATGCCGTTCGTGTGGGTGGGCTACACGCTGTCCAACATCGCCAAGCCGCTGATCGCGATCGCCCCCGCCTGGGGCTGGGTGCTGGGCGCGCGCGTGCTCGACCGCACCGGCAAGGGCGTGCGCACGGCGCCCCGCGATGCGCTGCTGCGCGACTCCAGCGATCCCGGCCGCACGGGAGCGACGTTCGGCTTCCACCGCTTCATGGACTCGCTGGGAGCGGTGATCGGCCCGCTGCTGGCGCTGCTGCTGCTCTCGGCCGGGCTGTCGCTGCGGCAGGTGATCGCACTCGCGGTGGTGCCCGCGTTGCTGACAATGCTGGCCCTGCGCCGCGTCCGTGACGTGCCCGCGGCGAGCGCGACCGACTCAGGGCCGGTGGCGACCGCCACCTCCGCCGCCGGCAGCGTGCGGACGCTGAGCGCTTCGTTCTGGACGTTCACCGCCGCCTGGGCGATCTTCTCGCTCGGCAACTCGGCCGACGTCTTCCTGCTGCTGCGGGCCCGCGACCTCGGCCTCAGCGCGACCGCCGTGGTGCTGGCCTACGCGCTCTACAACACGCTCTACTCGGGCCTGTCGTGGCCGCTCGGTACCCTCTCCGACCGGATCGGAAAGCGGCGCGTGCTGGCGCTCGGCCTGCTGCTGTTCGCCGCCGTCTATGCCGGCTTCGGGCTGGCGACGAGCGGCGCCGTGGTGTGGCCGCTGATGGCGATCTACGGCGTCTACATCGCCGCCACCGACGGCGTCGGCAAGGCGCTCGTCTCGGATCTCTCACCGCCCCGCGACCGCGCGACCGGGCAGGGAATGTTCAAGCTCGTCACCGGCGGCGCCTCGGTCGTGGCCAGCCTGGCGGCCGGCGTGCTGTGGCAGGAGGTGGCGCCGGGCGCGGTGTTCGCGCTGGGAGCGGTGGCCGCCCTGCTCGGCCTGGCGGCGCTGGCGGCGACGTCATCGCTGCGCCGCACCAGCGCCCGGTAGCTACGAGCCTAAACCGCCTCGGTCGCGTTGGCGATCTCCTCGGCCACCTCGCGGATGTCGCGGTTCGCGTTCCACACCTGCAGCTGGCGCTGTGAGCCAGTTCCGTTCTCGGCGATCCATTCGACCCGCGCCAGCTGCTCGGAGCAGCCCAGCTCGCGGGCGATCGGCCGCAGCTCCTTGAGCCGCCGCTTGGCCAGCATCCGGGCCGGCATCTTGATCCGCTTTCCCGCGCCGAGATCCATCAGCGGCGCCTCCAGCCCGTAGCGGGCGGCCAGCCACTTGTTCTCGGACAGCAGCATCCGGTTGAAGGCCACGGGCGGGTTGCCGGCATCGATCTCGTCCAGGATCTGCTTGACGAGGCACTGCACGTACGCCGCCAGCGCAACCGTGTCCTCGACCCGGGACTGTACGTCCATCACGCGCAGCTCGACCGTGCCGAAGCGGGGATGCGGGCGAACATCCCACCACAGGTGGGTGTAGTCGCCGATCGCACCCGTCGCCTCCATGAAGCCGACCGCGTCGACGTAGGCCTGGTAGCTCTCGAACCGTGGGGAGATGCCGCTGCGCGGGAAGGAGGCGAAGATCATCGAGCGGGTCGAGTGCAGCCCGGTCACCTCTCCGCGCCAGAACGGCGAGTTGGCCGAAAGCGCAAGCAGCACCGGCAGCTCGATCAGAACTCCCTCCATCACCTGCATCGCGGCCTCGGGGGTGGGTACCGCGACGTGTACGTGCATGCCGAACACCAGCTCGCGGCGGGCGACGTACTGCAGCATCTCGACCAGCATCCGGTAGCGGTCGCGAGCGGTGATCTTCTGGTGCTCGTAGAGCGAGAAGGGGTGGGTGGCGGAGGCGCCCAGCCGCATGCCGTGCTCGCGGGCGATCCGCGCCGCGTAGCTGCGGATTCCCCTCAGGTCAGCCTCGGCCGCGGGCACGTCGTCGCAGACCACCGTGCCCGACTCGAGCACGCACTGCATCAGCTCCGGCTTCAGCTGCTCCGCGTACGGCCCGTCCAGCGCCGCCTCGAGCAGCGGCTCGACGCCCGACACGAGGTCGAAGGCGACCTCGTCCAGCAGCATGTACTCCTCCTCGATACCGACCGTCAGCGGCGGCCCGTCGCCGAAGGTGTGGTCGAGCACGCTGGGTCGCGCCGCGCCCTTTGCTCCCTGGTTCGCCGACATACCGGAGGTTGTACCGGAATCGGGGCGACACGGAAAGGGAGATGATCCGGATCAGGGCCAGCCGACGTGCGCAAATCCGGTTCCAATACTGGCCGTCGGCCGGCCGCCGGACGGCCCCAGCGAGGGCTACGATCCGCCCGATCGCGGTGCCGGCGAGCATCGACCCCAACGAAACGCGGCCAGAGACGAGCCCTGACAGCCAGTCCCAGCGTGTGGTGGAGCGGAGACCATGATCGGCCCGGCGGGCATCGCGCTCGGCGAACCGATGGACGTCCGCCGCACGGGCCGAACGGCGCTCCTGTGTGCCGCGCTGGCGGCCGTCGCTGCGATCATCACCCACGTGGCGGGGCCGCCGGCCGGCGACGCGCCGGCACACGCCTTCCAGACGCTCTCCTTCGCCCGTCACGGCTTCACGCTGTGGGACAACTACTGGTACGCCGGCTCCTACCAGTACGTGCTGTACAGCATCATCTACTACCCGGTGGCCGCGATCGGCGGGATGGTGCCGGTGGCCGTGATCTCGGCATCATTCACCGGCTGGGCATTCGCCAGCGCCAGCGGCCGCCGCTGGGGCTTGCCGGCGCGCGTTCCCAGCCTGGCCTTCGCCACCACCGCGCCGATGATCGTGATGGTGTCCGGCATGTACCCGTTCGGCGCCGGGATGGCCGTGGCGGGCATCGTGATCGTGCTGCTGCAGCGGCGCCACCCGATCGCAGCCGCCATCACGCTGCTGCTTGTGCCGGCGTTCTCGCCGCTCGCCTTCCTGCTGCTGCTGGTCGTCCTGGCCGCCGCTCTGGTCACCTCGGATGCGCCGCGGCGAACGCTGGCGCTCAACCGCTGGCCGGCCGTCTCGGTGGCCGGCGCGATCGTCTTCGCCGCGGTGCTCAAGCTGACGTTCGCGCAGGGCGGCTACTACCCGTTCTCGCTGACCGACCTGGCGATCGCGCTGGGCTTTAGCGGCGCCGGCATCGCGCTCGCCCGCCGCCGCATCAGACGCGACTTCCTGAGCGCGCTGTTCGTCCTCTACGGTGTCACCAACCTGGTGCTGTTCGTCGTGCCATCGCCGATCGGTGCCAACGCCACCCGGCTCTACTCGATCGCCGCGCTGCCGCTTTTATGGCTGGCGTCGCGCACGCGCGCAACCCCGCTTCGATCGCGCTGGCTGGTGCTGGTGCTGGCGGCCGTGTTCGCCGCGCAGGTCGCTCCCTACGTCGCGTCGGGCTACCGCTCCTACGAGGGCAGCACGGCGGCCGAGAGCGTCTTCTGGCGGCCGGCGCTGTCGTTTCTCAAGTCGCGCTCCGACAGGAACTACCGCGTCGAGGTGGTCGCCACGGCCGGCCACTGGGAGGCGTACTACCTTGCTCGCGCCGGCGTGCCGCTGGCCCGCGGCTGGTACCGCCAGTCCGACTTCCCTGAGAATGACCTGCTGTACCAGCCGGTCATCTCGCCGTCCGCCTATCGGTCGTGGCTGCGGGCGCTGGGCGTGCAGTACGTGATGCTGCCCGACGTCGCGCTCGACTACAGCAGCCAGGCGGAGGCGG
>JAWVEC010000192.1:0-8860 GCA_033856975.1 Gaiellales bacterium | reverse complement strand
AGCAACTTCGACCGTTACGACCGAAACCCGAATACGGGCGAGCGGTTCGGCAGCTCGACGCGGATGCTGGTCGCCGAGCAGGCGATCCACCACGCGCCGGGCCGCGCCTCGCACGTCGTGCTGCCGGTGATCACGCGCGATCACTGATGCTGGCTGATCAGATCCCGGATGTAGGGGTTGATGCGATCGTGGGCGTGGCCGAACCAGGAGGCGTGTCCCATCTCCTCCAGCAGGTGAAAGGTCGCGCCCGGGATCATGTCCGCCAGCTCGCGGCCGTCCTGGGGCGGCGCCTGCACGTCCTCGGTGAACGCGATCACGTGCACCGGCACGCGCACCGAGCCCAGCTGTTCGCGCTGGTCGAAGCGAAGCGACGCCTCCCACTGAGGGATCAGGGAGCGCTCGTTCTCGCCCGAATCCATCCACGCCAAGAGCAGCTCCCGCAGCTTCGGCCATAGCTCACGGTCGCCCAGCACCCGGGCCGGATAGCACATGGCGGCGTAGTGCGTGACCCCCATCATGCCGTCCAGGCTGCCGCCGGCGCGGCGAAACTCGATCTCGGCCTCCTGGTAGTCCCAGCCCCACTCGACGCTCCACGCGCCGGTGCCCATCACCACGGCGCTCTGGACGAGGTCGGGATGGTCGATCACGACCTGCTGCACGATCGCCGAGCCGAACGAGCTGCCGACCAGCGACACCGGCGGCTCGCAGACCGCCTCGATCAGCTCGGCCACGTCGCGGGCGAAGGCCTCGATCGGCCATGGCTGCGGCAGGTCGCAGCTGGTGGTTCCGATGCCACGAGAGTCAAACGTGGTGGAGCGGAAGTGGGGATCGAAGAACGGCGTCTGGAACATCCGCCAGTCGCTGCCGCTGGAGCCGCCGCCGGCCACCCAGACCAGGTCCGGGCCCTCGCCGGACTGCTCGTAGAAGATCCGCGCCTCTGAACCGTCGTGATGTGGCATCGCTGTTCTCCAGGTTGTGAACACTCAAACGACGTACCGTTCGAGTTGGTCGGCGCACCCTACCTAGAACCAGCCGCGGCGTTTGAAGAAGGCGAGCAGGCCGCCGACGACCAGGATCTCGCTGCCGATGCCAAACACGACGAACGCCGGCAGGCCGCCGATGTGGCCGACCATCCAGCCGAAGTTCTGGCCGAAGAAACCGGTCACGAAGGTCAGAGGCAGGAAGATCGTGGCGATCACGGTCAGCTGCTTCATGACCGTGTTCAGCCGGTTCGAGACGGTGGACAGGTAGACGTCCATCGCCCCGGTGAGCAGGTCGCGGTAGCTGTCGATCAGGTCACTGATCCGGATCAGGTGGTCGTACACGTCGCGGAAGTAGCGTTCGTCCTCCTCGATCAGCCCGGGCAGCGAGGCGACCCGCCCCATCAGGCTGGCAAACGTGTCGCGCTGCGGCGTCACCGCCTTTCGCATGCCGACCAGCAGCCGCTTCATACGGAAGATCTCCTGCAGCTGCCGGTCGTCGGCGCGCACGAAGATCTGCTCCTCGAGCTCGTCGATGCGATCGTCGAACGCGCTCAGGATCGGGAAGAAGCTGTCCACCAGGCCGTCGACGACGCGATACAGGAGCAGCGCCGGCCGCTCGATCGTCATGTCGCGATCGCGGTAGCGGCGGCGGATCTCGGCGAACGCCGGGCAATCGTCATGGTGGACGGTGATCAGGAAGCGCTCGCTGAAGAAGCAGTGCACCTCCACCAGCTGGTCGGCGTCGGGCGCTGCGCCGTAGACGACGATGAAGATGAAGTCGTCGTAGTCGTCCATCTTCGCCCGCTGGTCGAAGTTCTCCGAGTCCTCCACCGCCAGCGGATGGAACCCGAAAACGTCCCGCAGGATCTCGAAGTCGGCGGGTCCGGGCTGGTCGAGGTCGAGCCAGAAGAAGTGGTCGGCGGCGAGCAGCTTCTCGACGGTCGGGCGGTCGAACTTCACCTCCTTCGCCCCCTCGTCATGGATCACGTAACAGACCGAGGGGCCGGTGCGATCCGCGCCCGGCTTGGCGCCATCCTCGGTCTCTTGTCCGGGCGGCGCGGCGGCTGGCCCGGTCAGCGCATCGCCTGACACAGGTGCGATGGTAGCCCGCAGGCCGATGTGACGACGCTCACCATCTCGCGGCCCAGACTTCCGTAGCTAAGGGAGTAGGCATCTCCACGAACACACCCAAACGAAGGAACGATCGTGAACACCCCAACAACCAGCAACGGCCACGGCCGAGCCCTCAAGATCACACTCGTCGTCGCCGCGGTGATCGCCGCGGCACTGCTGCTGTACTTCGTCGGATCCAGCGGCGGCAGCGGTGGCGGCGGCGGCTACTAGATGGCTGGTTCCACGAGCTGCGCGGCTCTGGTACTGGTCTGGGCCGTCCCAGACGCCACGATCGCCCTTGAACAGGCTTGATCCAGCCTGCACCTGCACGCGCTCCCGTCGTCTGGAACACCCCATCCTGCGTCCAGAAACCACGCATCCCATGGAACCGACCATCTAGAGGTCTGACCCCCGAAACGCCCCGAATTCTACGGTTCTCGTACCGTTGGCCGGAAATTCCTACGAATTCGGGGTATTGAACCGCAATCCGCTGCGCTAACTCGCAGGAATTGGGGGTCAGACCCCCAACCTGCGTTGCGCTTCTGTGACGGCGCCGCGCGAGTTGAGGGTCTGGTCCTCGAATGCGCCTCGGCTACGTGGTGGCTGCCTTCTGGCGGGCGGCGATCACGTCGCTGAAGGGCGTGTTCGGCGTGCCGCCGATGGCCAGCAGTTGCACCGACCCGTCCGGGGTCGTGAAGCGGCGCGGGTGGCCCGAGGGGACGTAGGCGATCGATCCCGCCCGCAGGGCGTGCTGCTCGCCGTCGATCGTGAGCGTTGCCTGGCCGGAGATCACGTAGTAGAGCTCCTCCTGGCCGTCGTTCGCATGGTCGTGCTCGGGATACCGATCGTGGCCCTGGGGGAAGCTCTCGAAGTTGACGCCAAAGGCGGTCACGCCCAGGGTCGAGCCGATCGTCTTGAACACGCCACCGTGGGCGCCCTCGATCTCGTCGATGTGAACAACCGCTGGTTCGCTCATGCTCATGTTCCCTTCGCTCGGTCTTGCTTGGCACCGGGCTGGTCGTCAGAGTAGCGCCGTGACTTCGGAGCGATGGGACGCGATCGTGTGTGGCGGCGGCACCGCCGGGCCAGTGGTGGTGGCGCGGCTGGTGGCGGCCGGGCGGCGGGTGCTGCTGCTGGAGGCCGGACCCGACTACGGATCGTTCGACGGCGGAGCGTGGCCGCCCGAGCTGGTCGACTCGACGACGATCCCCTCGACGCACGACTGGGGGTACGTGTCAGGCGATGAGCTGCCGGGGCGGGCGCTGCCGTACGAGCGCGCGCGTGTGATCGGCGGCTGCTCGGCCCACAACGGCTGTACGGTCAGCTGGGGGCACCGCGCCGACTTCGACGACTGGGCGCTGCCGGGATGGTCGGCCGACGAGCTGCTGCCGCTGTTCGGCGAGGCGTCGCGGCGGATGCGGGTGCGCCGGTTCTCAGACGAAGAGCTGTCGCCGTTTCACCGCGCGTTCATCCAGGCCGGAGCCGGGCTGGGGCTGCCCGAGGCAGACGACCTCGACACGCTGGACGGCGTGGCCGGAGTCAGCGCCGAGCCGTCCAACTCGCCGGGCGGCGTGCGCTGGAACGCGGCCTTCGCATATCTCGATCCGGTGCGCTCGAGTCCGCTGCTCGAGATCCGCGACCGCACGATCGTCGATCGGGTGCTGGTCGAGGCGGGGCGAGCGGCGGGCGTGCGTGCGACGGGACGGGAGGGCGCGTTCGAGGCGCGAGCCGATCAGGTGGTGCTGACCGCGGGCGCATACGGCACGCCGGCGCTGCTGCTCCGTTCAGGCGTCGGGCCGGCCGACGAGCTGGGCGCACTCGGCATCGAGGTGATGGCCGACAACCCCGGCGTGGGCGCGAACCTGCACGACCACCCCTCGTTCGAGCTGATCTTTGAGCGCACGGATGAGCTGGATCGCCGCGATGCCGCGTTCGTGGCCAGCGGCCACGTGGTGCCGGATGAGCAGGGCTTCGCCAAGGTCGCGTCGTCCCGCTGTCGGGGTGCGCCGTTTGACCTGCACCTGTTCTCGGAGCTGCTGGCCGAGGGCCGGCCCGGCATCTTCGTGGCCTGCCTGACGCCGCGCTCGCGGGGGCGGGTGACGCTGACCAGCGCCGACCCCGAGTCGCCGCCGCGGATCGACCACGGCCTCCTCAGCGACCCGGAGGGCCACGACCTGGCGGTGCTGGTGGAGGGGGCGGCGCTGGCGGGCGAGTTCGCAGCGCGGCCGGAGCTGGCCGGGCTGCTTGGCCCCCAGCTGGAGCCTGCGGCCGACCTGGCGGCCGCGATCCGAACAGCGGTCATCCACTGCTGGCATCCGGTGGGCAGCTGCGCGATGGGGATCGCGTGCGACGAGCGCGGCCGGGTGCACGGCGTGGAGGGGCTGGTGGTGGCGGACGCGTCGCTGTTCCCGCAGACGGTGCGGGCGACGACGAACCTGCCGACGGTGGTGGTTGCCGAGCGGGTCGGTGGCTGGCTGGCGCAGTAGGGCGCGCGTCAGGGGCGCCCGCGGGAGCGGATCGGACGCGGTAGTACGCTGCGCCCGTGATGCCCGCGGCAGACGTGAGAACGGCAGTCACCACCGCGGTCGCGGCGGGCCGGATGGGCGACCGGCTGTGGCTCTACGCCACATACCACTGCAACCTGCGCTGCTCGTACTGCCTGACCGAGAGCAGCCCTCGAATCAGCGACCGGCGAGAGATGGCGGGCGAGGACATGCTGGTCGCGGTCAAGCAGGCCGCGCCGCTTGGGTTCGCAAGCGTCGGCGTGACCGGCGGCGAGGTGTTCATGCTGCCGTGGATCGGCGACGTCCTGGTCGAGATCGCCGGCGTGCTCCCCACCACCGTGCTCACGAACGGGACGCTGCTTCCCGACCGGCTGCTGCGGCGGATCGAGCCGCTTGCCGGAAACCGCGACTTCGCATTGCAGCTGTCCCTCGACTCGGCCGATCCGGCCGGCAACGACCGGCTGCGCGGGCCGGGGAACTTCGCCCGCGTGTGCGAGTCGGTGCCACGGCTGCGGGAGAGCGGCATTGCGGTGCGCATCGCAACCACGGTCGAACACCAGACCGGGGACGATCTGGCGCGGCTCTGCGAGCTGCATCGCAGCTGGGGGATCGGTGACGACGATCACATCGTGCGGCCGGTGGTGCGCCGGGGGCGGGCGGCGACCCGCGGCATGGGGGTGGTACCGCAGCCCGACGACATCCTGCCCGAGCTGACCATCACCTCGGAAGGGGCGTTCCTCGATCCGTTTGCTCCCACCGTGCGTCATGGGGCGACCGACCTCGATCGGCTCGTCTGCCGGCAGACGGCGCCGTTGACGGCGGCGGCCGGGGCGTTCCTGGCGGCGGTCGCGGACAGACCCGGGGCAGACGTGGAGCGGAACATCAGGTGAGCGTAGGAGCGCCGGCTCTCCGGTCGGAGGGCGCACTGCCAACCAGGGTGCTGATCGCCGCCAAGGCGCCGCTGCCCGGGAGCGCGAAGACGAGGTTGTCGCCGCCGCTTTCGATCGAGCTCGCGGCCCGCCTGGCCGAGGCGTTTCTGGCCGACGTGCTGGCGGCGGCCCGGGCCGTGGACGCCGATGCCGGCTTCCTATGCCGGGCGTCCGACGCCGCCGACCTGGGTCGCCGGTTCGCGGGCGTACCGCTGGTGGTTCAGACCGGGCGCGGCCTGTCCGGCGCGCTTGCCAGCGGCGTCAGGGGAGGAGCGGTGGTCGTGGCCGGAGACGCGCCCGGCATCGGGCCGGAGGCGATCGCAACGGCGGCGATGGCCGACGCCGACATCGTGCTGGCGCCGTCTCGTGACGGCGGATTCACGCTGATCCGGATGCGCCGCCAGCGCCCGGCCGTGTTCGACGGCATCCGCTGGTCGACCGGCTCGGTGCTGAGCCAGATGCTGGCCGCGAGCCGCGCCGCTGGCCTCACCGTCCAGCTGCTCGATCCGGTGCCGGACGTCGACACGGTGGATGACCTGGCCGCCCTCGACCTCACGCACGCTCACGCCACCCGCGCCGTGCTGTGCGACCCGGCCGTGACCTGGCCACTGCATCCGTCCACTCCCCGCTAGCCGCGCCCGAGGTGCCGTCGCGTACAACCGTGTCCGCATCCAGGAGATAGGGTGGCATCAGGCAGCCGGCGAGCATCGAGGAGGGTGACATGAGCGTGATCGAGCGTCCGGTCGTGGACGACGCACTTTGGCAGGCGATCGCGGCCGGCTCGGACTCGGTCGACCGCGAATCGCGCTTCCCGAGCGAGGCGGTGGACGGGCTCGCGGAGCGCGGGCTTTTGGCGCTGGGGATTCCGCCCGAGCACGGCGGCCCGGGCGGCGGTCCGGCCGAGGTCGCGGCCGCAGTCGAGCGCATCGCGAGTGGCTGCTCATCCACGGCGATGGTGTACGTGATGCACCTGATCGCAACCCAGACGCTGCTTGCCGGCGCCGCAGCGAACGGTGCCAATCAGGACGTTCTGAGCGAGATCGCCGGTGGCCGCCATCTGACCACGCTGGCCTTCTCGGAGCAGGCCACCAGAAGCCACTTCTGGGCGCAGGCGTCGCGCGCCGTTTCGGACGGCGACGACGTGGTGGTCGATGCCCGCAAGTCGTGGGTGACCTCCGCCGGGTTTGCCGACTCCTACGTGACCGCCACCGGCGCGCCGGGCTCTGCCGACCCGCTCGTCACGGAGCTCTACCTGATCGCGGCCGACGCGCCCGGCGTCACCGTGGGAGGGCCGTTCGACGGCCTCGGACTGTGCGGCAACGCATCCAGTCCGGTGGAGTTCGCCGGCGTACGCGTCGCGCACGACCGCCGGCTGGGCGGGCCGGCCTCGGGCATGGCACTGATGATGGAGGCGACGCTGCCGTGGTTCGCGCTTGGCTGTGCGGCCTGCTGCGTCGGACTCGCGGGCGCCGCCATCGAGATGGCGGCGGCGCATCTTTCGGGGTCGCGGATCGAGCACCTGGACACGCCGCTGAGCGGCATCGCCGTCAACCGGGCGCGGCTGGCCGAGGCGAAGATCTGCCACCTGCAGGCGCGTGCGCTGCTGTATCAGGTCGCCGGGCAGCTCGCCGCCGGCGATCCGGAGGCGCAACTCGGGGTGCTCGCTCTCAAGGCGGCTGCCGCCGAGATGGCGATCACCGTCACCGACCAGACGATGCGCGTCTGCGGCGGAGCCGCATTCTCCCGGATGCTGCCGCTGGAACGCCTGTTCCGCGATGCGCGTGCGGCGACGGTGATGGCGCCCACCAGCGACATGCTGCGTGACCTGCTGGGAAAGGCGCTCACCGGGCAGCCGCTGTTCGAGACGCCGGCAGCCGCCGGCGCTCAGCGAACCGGCGGGTAGCGGCGAGCGAGTCGCTCGGGAGGTACCCGCAGCACATACAGCAACTGGATCAGCCAGATTCGGGCGAGCGTTCGCATCGATCCGCCGTCCCGGTGCCGGCGATCCGACGTGGTGACGGCCAGCGGCACGATTGCCAATCCGCCCTGGCGCCGCAGCCGGCCGGCCAGGTCGCGGTCCTCCATGATCGGGATCGGCCGGAACCCCCCGGCGCGGTCGAAGGCCGCCCGTGAGACGAACAGCGCCTGGTCTCCGTACACGACCTTGAACAGCTGCGATCGGAGGTTGGCGAGCCACTCCAGCAGCGGACGTGGCCGGTCGAACCGGATCCGGAAGGCGCCGGCGCCGGAGCTGCGAAGCGCTGCCGAGATCGCAGCCGCCGCACCGACCGGCAACACCGTGTCGGCGTGCAGAAACAGCAGCACGTCGCCGGTGGTCATCGACGCACCCAGATTCATGGCCGCGGCACGGGTGCCCGCTGCCGTGACGACGCTCGCACCGGCCGCGGCCGCAGCCGCGGCGGTGCCGTCCGTGCTGCCGGCGTCGACCACGATCACTTCGCATTCCCCCAGCCCCAGCTGGGCCGCCGCCACGGCCGCCGCGACAGTTGCTGCCTCGTTCAGCGTCGGGATCACGACCGAAATCCTCACGCCCGGCCCTGCCGCCGATCGAGGCTCAGCCGCAGGTTTGCCGGCACGACGACCAGCAGCAGGCTGACCGCCACGAACAGCGCGAATCCCCAGAACCACTGGTTGGGCGCCCGCATCGTCAGCGCGGTGATCGCGATCGACTGCAGCAGCCCGATCACGGCGCCGATCCGGGTGTGCCAGCCAAGCAGCAGCAGCGTGCCGGCGACCGCCTCGACCAGGAACACCTGCCAGCCAAAGATCGAGAAGTGAGGGATGACGACGTCCGAGACAAACCGCCGCAGCGGCTCGCCGACGGCATACTGCTCGGCCTCCCGGAACGAGTACAGCAGTCCGCGGGGCTCGTTCCGCCCGAAGTCGGGAGGCAGCTTCCAGGAAAGGTTGACGAGCCACAGGACGCCCATGAAGACCCGCAGCACCACGAAGCCCCAGGCCAATCGGTTCAAATCGCGCACTGCACCACTCTATGCCCACGTTGCAGAACGCGGCGTGCCGCAGCACCCCGCGGCAGCGGGGTCGGCACGAACTATGTGGCGGGCGCGTCGGCGGGGTCGTACCACATGCCGGTCAGCAGGCCGCCGTCGACGATCACGGTCTCGCCGTTGACGTAGCTGGCGTCGTCGGATGCGAGGAAGCAGATCACCGCCGCCTGCTGCTCGGGAGTGGAGGGGTCGCGCATCGGGATGCGCTGCGCGTACTCGCCCAGTATCCGGTTCCAGCTCTCGTCCATCGTCATCGGCGTGGCGGTCAGGCCCGGTGCGACGGCATTGGTGCGCACCCCCAG
>JAWVEC010000191.1:0-5967 GCA_033856975.1 Gaiellales bacterium | reverse complement strand
GCGGTGTCGGCGTCGGGTTCGACCGATGGCGGCGGCTCGGGCCTGTCGGGCTATGAGTATCGCTCCTCGACCGATGGTGGCGCGACGTGGTCGGTGGCCACGGGGGGCGCATCCGATACCGTCAGTGGCGAGGGCCAGACGCTGGTACAGCTGCGCTCGATCGACGGCGCGGGGAATGCGTCCGCCTGGACGCCGGCCGCGGCCGGCGCCGCGAACACCGTTCGCCTCGATCGCACCGCGCCCGGCGTACCGACGGTCACCGGCAGCTCGCTCTCGTGGCTCACCGTCGCCTCCGTGACGCCGGCTGCCGGCAGCGCCACCGACCCGGGCGGCAGCGGCGTGACCGGCTACGAGTTCGCCACCTCGACCAACGGCGGCGTGACCTGGTCAGCGCCGGCAGCGGGGGCCTCCGTGCCTGTTTCCGCGGAAGGCCAGACGCTGGCCGAGTTCCGCTCGGTGGACGCAGCGGGCAACCGCTCGGCATGGGTGCAGGCCACCGTTCGGCTCGATCGCACGGCGCCCAGCGCGCCGATCGTGGCCGGTGGGTCGCTGAGCTGGCTGAACGTGGTGTCGGTGTCGGTCTCGGCCTCCGCGTCCATCGACACCGGCGGAAGTGGCCTCGCCGGCTACCGGTACCGCTCATCGACCGATGGCGGCGTCAGCTGGTCGTCGTCGACGGCGGGAGCTTCCGACGTGATCTCGGTGGAGGGTGCCTACCTCGTCCAGTTCCAGGCGGTCGATGGCGCCGGCAACAGCTCGGCGTGGGCGCCGGCCGTGTCCGGTGCGGCGAACACGGTGCGCATCGACCGCGCCCTGCCGACGGCACCGACATCGGTCACCGGTGGCTCGCTGGCCTGGCAGAGCGTCGCCTCCGTCACGATCACCGCCGCGGGCGGAACCGATTCCAACTTCGCCGGCTATGACTATCGCACGTCGACGAATGGCGGCGGCGCTTGGTCAGCCGCGACCGCCGGCAGCTCGTTCGCGGTCACGGCCGAGGCAACCACCATCGTCCAGTTCCGGTCGCGCGACCTGGCCGGCAACCTCTCTGCCTGGACGCCCGCCGTCGCGGGCGCCGCGAACACCGCCGCGATCGATCGCACCGTTCCGAGCCTTCCCACGGTCACCGGTGGCTCGCTGACGTGGAGCGCCGCGGCGTCGGTGACCGTGTCGGGCGCCGGCTCGACCGATGCCACGTCCGGCATCCTCCGCTACGAGTACCGGACATCGGCCAACGGTGGCGGCACCTGGTCGGGGGCGGCCACGGGCGCGAGCGTTTCAGTCTCCGCCGAGGGAACCACCCTGGTGCAGTTCCGCACTGTCGACAACGCTGGCAACATGTCGGCCTGGGCTCCGGCCGCCGCGGGTGCCGGCAACACGGTCAAGCTCGACCGGATCGCGCCCAGCCTGCCGACGGTCAGCGGTGGCCTCGGCGCGGGCTCGTGCAAGCACAAGCTGACGGTGTCGGCCGGCAGTTCGACCGATGCCGGCTCGGGATTCTTGCGTGACGACTACCGGCTCTCGACCAACGGCGGCGCGACGTGGGCGGCCACCGTTACCAACAAGAGCAGCGTCGCCCTGACGACCAGCGGGACGTACATCGTGCAGTTTCACGCCGTTGACGTGGCGGGCAACGTGTCAGCGTGGGCGCCGGCCGCCGCCGGCAGCGCCAACACCGCCTGCATCCTCTAGGCGGGCTCGTCGACCAGCCGGCGGAGCCGTGCGCGGGCGACAGGCAGGCCCGATCGGCGCGCTCCCAGCGCGCCCAGCACCAGCCTGACGGTCAGCAGCGGATCGAACCCCGTGGTGGGCGCGATCGTCAGCCGGTGGCTCGACCACTGCCACTGCTCGGCCCGTTTGCAGAGGCCGGCCTCGACGGGGTTTCGGGAGATGTAGCGCACAACTCGTAGCAGCTCCCCATCGTCGACGATCTCCTCCGCCCAGTAGCGGCCCTGGAACAGGTGCCCATCGAGGGCATGGCGGCGGTTGAAGCGGATGGCGTAGACCCCGTTCAGGTAGCGCATGCCCTCGTCCAGGTTGGCATACGGCGTCTCGAGCAGCAGGTGGTAGTGGTTTCCCATCAGGCAGTAGCTGTGGCAGAGCCAGCCGTAGCGGCGGCAGGTCTCGGTCAGGAGCGAGAGATAGGTACGGCGATCGCGATCGTCCGCGAAGATCGCCTGCCGGCGGTTGCCGCGCGCCCCGGCGTGGTAGATCGCTCCCTCATACAACCTGCGTCGACGACGAGCCATGCCACCACGCTACGCCGCAGCCGCTCCCATTTCACCGCCGAGCCGCACCAAACCCGTTCCAGCCGCGCAACGGCCAAGCGGGGTCTGACCCCCATTTCGTGCGAATTCAGGCCGTCCGGACAGCGATCTTTGCGAAAGACGTAGTCATGCGATCGGATTCGAGTCGGAATTCGTAGAAAAACGCGGGTTCGGGGGTCTGACCTAGTTGATCAGGCTGCCGGCGAGGGCTGCCAGGATGCAGCCGATCGCGAGGGCGGCCAGCAGCAGGTTGACGGCGCTCAGGTCGTCGCGGGCGAATGGCCGGATGCGGCGGTCGTCGCGGGCATCGGCGGCCGGCTCCGCGTCGGGCAGTGCCGCTGCGGTGAAATCGCTCAATGCAACAACCGTCCGCCACGCTGCGGCGCGGCCTTGGGCACGCTCTTCGCGCGCTTGGCGGGAGGCGTGGCGGCGACCGGCGCCGGCTCGTCGGTGAGGTGCGGCTGGCGGCGGAACTCCCCCCGTGCGCGGGCGATCTCGCTAGCGGTCGAGTCGCGGCCCGGATCGCGGCGAAGGATGATCGGCTGGTCGCTCATGCCACGGGTAATCGGCACGATGGGCCTGCGTCTGTAGCGCCTCATCCTGATCCTCGATCCGCGTGCGCGGCCGGACGGCCTGCGCGCCGTAGCGCGCCCAGCGCACGAGCAGGATCACCGACCCCACCAGCGCCGTCGCGGTGCCGATCGCAAAGAACGCGACGCCCAGCGCGATCGCCTGCTCGGGGGTCGTCGAGTCGCGCAGGAACGAGACGAACACCGCCTCGCGGACGCCGATGCCGTTCAGCGACACCGGCAGGATCAGTGCGGCGAACAGCACCGGACCGGCGGCGAAGATCTCCGCCACCGGCACGTCCAGCCGCAAGGCCCGCACAAGCATCCAGATCGTGCCCACCCGCGCCACCTGCACGCTCAGCGCCAGGCCGCAGACGGCGGCCAGCGTTCCGCGGTGCTCGCGGTAGGAATGCAGTGCGTCGTAGAAGCGCTGGCCGGCCGCCAGCTGGCGGCCCGCCACCCGCGGCTCGAGGTGGCGCGCCGCCAGGCCGCGCAGCCGCGCCGAGAACAGCAGCGCCAGGATCGTCATCGCGGCCAGGCCGAACACCGTCTCCGCCACCGCCACCTCCGGCCGGCCGCCGCTGCCACCGCTGCCCGCGTATGCCAGCACCGCCAGCGCGACCAGCGAGACGACACCCACCAGCCGGTCGATCAGCACCGAGGCAACCGCCTCCGGCGCCGCCTGCGTGCGCCTGCCCAGCTCGACCGCCCGCACCGCGTCGCCACCGATCGCGGCCGGCAGGAACTGGCCCAGGAACAGCGCCACGAAGTACGTCCGGGTCAGCCACGCGATCGGCACGTGCAGGCCGCGTGCGCTCAGCAGCAGCCGCCAGCGCCACGCCATCACCGGCACGGTTGCGATGTTCACGACCACGGCGGCGAGCACCCAGCGGGCATCGGCGCCCGACAGCGTCCGCCAGATCTGAGCCGGGTCGGTGAACCACAAGAGCGCCGCCAGCACCACCGCGGACACGGCCGTGCCGACTGCGACGCGAACGCCGCGGCTCATCGCGTGAACGCGGCGTGCAGCTTGCGCAGGCCGGCCAGCACGTCATCGACGTCGGCTGCACTGTGCGCCGCAGCCAGGGGCAGCGACAGCACGGACGCGCCGGCAGCTTCGGTCGCGGGAAGCGCGACGGCGGGAAGGTTGTCGCGGTACCACGTCAGCGTATGCACGGGCAGGAAGTGCAGCCCGGTGGCGATGTTCTCGGCCATCAGGCCGGCCGCGTAGCGGTCGCGGTCGCCTCCCGCCAGCGCCGGATCGATCCGCACCACGTACAGATGGTGGGCATGGCGCCCCAAAGGCGGCCGTGCGATCGGATCGATCCCCGGCAGCTCGGCCAGGCCCTCGTCGTAGCGGCCGACCAGCCTGGCGCGCTCCGCCTGCAGGGTGTCGAGCCGCTCGATCTTCGGCAGCGCCACCGCGGCCTGCAGATCGGCGAGGTTGGCCTTGAAGCCGGGCAGCAGGACGTCGTAGTGCCCGAGGCTGCGCGTCTGCTGACGCCGCCACGGATCTCGCGTGATGCCCTGGGCGCGCAGCAGCCGAAGCTGTTCGGCCGCCTCGTCCGACGCCGTCGTGACGACACCTCCCTCGCCTCCGGCGAGGCTCTTGGTGGCATACAGCGAGAAGCAGGTGAAGTCACCGATCGAGCCCACCTTGCGCTCTCCCACCGTCGTCTCGACGGCGTGCGCGGCATCCTCCACGATGGTCAGGCCGTGGCTGTCCGCGATCCGCTCGATCGCGTCCATGTCGCACGGTCCGCCCGCGAAGTGCACCGGCAGCAGCGCGCGCGTGCGCGGCCCGATCGCGGCTTCCATCGCCGAGGGATCGACGTTCAGCGAGCCGGGATCGACGTCTGCGAACACCGGCCGCGCACCCGTATGGATGATCGCGTTGGTGGTCGCGGGCCACGTGAACGAGCTGGTCACCACCTCGTCGCCGGGGCCGACTCCGGCCGCGAGCAGCGCCAGGTGCAGCGCCGTGGTGCACGACGAGGTCGCGATCGCATGCGGCGAACCGACGTAGGCCGCGAACCGCTGCTCGAGCTCCCGCGCCCGCGGACCACTGGTCAGCCAGCCCGAACGCAGCGTCTCGATCACCGACGCGACCTCCTCGTCGCCCATCACCGGCGGCGAGAACGAGAGCATGGTGTCGCGGACGGGTGTGCCGCCGTCGATCGCGAGTGTGGAGGGTTTGATGCTGCTCATTCGATCTCGAACCGGACCGCCTCGACAGCCCTTCGCGCCCGGTCCAGTGCCTCCTCCCGCGTCGCGCCCTGGCACATCACATAGCCGGCGCGGTCGGTCGCGGTGCGAAGCGGTGCATAGCGATGCCCGGGCGCATGATAGAAGGTCACCCCGGTGGGGCCGTCGGTCGCGACCAGCACCCCCTCCGGCGCGGCCAGGAACTCGATCACACACGCCCCGGCGGGATGCGGCGTCAGCGCGCCCGGGTCGACCGGCTGTCCGACCGCCGCCCGCACGGCCGCTTCGGCCAGGTCGACGCCCGCCGCCAGCCGGCACAGCTCCGAGTCGTGTCCGCCGCCCAGCCGGGCCGCCACCTCCATGATCACGGGGCCGTCCTCGGCCATGATCAGCTGCACGTAGCTGGGCCCGTTGACGATCCCGAGCGCCGCCACCGCCGCCTCTGCCGCGGCGGCCGCGGCGGGGTCGTCGTGGCCGCTCGGATACACGTGCCGCTGTGCGACTCCCGGCGCACCGGAAAAGTGATCGCGGGCGGTGGTCGCGATCGGGAAGTAGCGGCCGTCGATCGAGAAGCCGTTCACCGTCACCTCCGGCCCGGCCACGTAGATCTCGAACAGCGCCCGGCCGCTGCGCGATCCGGCCCGCGCCAGCGCCGCGGCCGCATCCAGCTCGTCCGGGTCGCGCACGATCGTCATCGCCCGCTGTCCCTGCCGGTCGGCCGCCTTCACCACGCACGGATACCCGGGCGCGGCATCCAGCAGCCACTGCGGCTGTGCCACCCCAGCCGCCGCCATCGCCTCGCGCTGTGCGATCTTGTTGGTGCAGCGCACGGCCGTCGCCACGTCCAGCGGGTGCGGAAGCCCGAGGTCCTCGGCCGCGTAGGCGGCGATCCGCACCGGCCAGTCGGTGCCGGGAGCGATCAGGCC
>JAWVEC010000190.1:0-5445 GCA_033856975.1 Gaiellales bacterium | reverse complement strand
GGATGTTCTGGCGGGTGGTGATGTCGCCCATGCTGCGCCCGTAGCGCTCGGCCAGCGAGCCGATCGTGCGCAGCTGCTCGGCGTTGACGATGCCGTTGGGGAACTTGATCCGCAGCATGAACAGGCCGTCCGTCTCCTCGGATGGTCCCGGCTCGCCGCTGGCCGCCGAGTGCTCGGCCCGCTGCGTGTAGACGCCGTACCACCGAAACAGGGCGAGATCGTCCGGCTCGATCGCTTCGAAGCCGAGCTCGGCATACCGGTAGATGTCTGCCAGCACGTCAAGACCGTTCTTTCGCGACTTGATGTGCTCGATCTCGGGAAGCTTGGCGGCGGTGTCTGTCATTGCCACTCCATGGACGGTGTCGGGATTGACCCAACCCTAGCCTGTTTGGATCCAAACTTCAAATCTTGGGATACATGCTGGAGTGAGCGGCAGTTACACTGCAGGGGCGTTGTAGGATCGTCCATATGTCCCAGCCTCCAGCCGCCAGCCGTGCCGACGACCTCGCCCACGAGCTCCAGGTCGAGATCATCACCGGGCGCATCCCGCTCGGCACCCGCCTGCGGCAGGAGGACCTGGCGGCACGCTTCGGCGTCAGCCGCACGCCGATCCGCGAGGCGCTGCGCCAGCTTCAGGCGATCGGCCTGGTCGAGCAGCTCGGCCACCGCGGTGCGCTGGTGCGCTCGTTCTCACCCGACGAGTGCCGCAACATCTTCCTCGTTCGCTCCGAGCTGGAGGGCCTGGCGGCCGAGCGCGCGGCCGGTCGGCTGACGACCTACGACAACGCCGATCTGGACACCGCCCAGGCGCTGCTGCGGGCCGGCGCGGCGCGCCACGCGACGCTGCCGGTATCCGACGAGCGGGGTCGGCTGATCGCGCTCGAGCAGTGCTCGCAGGCCAACGAGCTGTTCCACAACGTGATCCTGGCGGCCGCCAACTGCCCGCCGCTGCGCGACACCGTTCAGTCGCTGACCAACAGGGTGCCCCGCTCGCTGGCCTGGCACACGTTCGCAGCCGACCCGGGCATTGTCCCGCGCAGCGCCGAGGATCACGACCGCATCGCCGAGGCGCTCAACCGCCCCGAGCCGAGGAAGGCGCGCCGCATGCTGCACGCCCACGTGCTCGATACCGGGGAGACGCTCGCGCGCTGGCTCGAGCGGCAGACCGGTCGTTAGACCATCTAGGAGTTCGAGATGCGGCCGTCCTGGGCGGTCGCCAGCCCGGCCACGCGTGCCGCCGTCGCGTCGCGGCCGAACAGCATGATCGTCGCGACCACGTTGCCGTGCACCCACAGCATCCCGTACGCCTTGAGCCGCCCGGCCTGTCCGGGGATCGAGCCCGCGATCAACGAGACGTGATCGAGCGAGCCGGCCGGCGCCGTGATCAGCCGACCGTGGAACGCCTTCAGTCCCGACTTCCGCCACGACGCGGCCACCCGAACGGCGACGGCATCGGTGCGGAACACCGACGCATCGGTCAGCACACCGGTCGACTGCGCATCCGTATACAGCGCGTGGTACCCGGACAGCCACGAGCTGCGCTCGAGGCGCCGGATTGGCGCGGGGTCGTCGTGCATCGTCCGCCGGAGCGTGTCCTTGCCGGTCTGGGACGCGATGGTCAGGTAGCCGTTGCCGACGTCGCCGGCGCTCAGCACCAGGGTGACCGGATCGGCGGTGATCGACGGCTCCGTCAGCGGAGGCGACGAGGACGCGGGAGCCGCGGTCGAGCCGCCACAGCCCGCGATCAGGGAGCCGAGCCCGATCAGGATGAATAAGCGGAAGCCGACAGGCATGCTCCGCGTATCGGCAGTTCGAGGACAGGGGTTGAGGCGCCCAGGGGACGGTTAGCGCGGCACGGCACAACCCAGCAGCACGACCAGCGGCGGCAGACCCCAGAGAGCAGGCCGCCGTGCTCCACGCCCCTACCCGACTCGGCGCGCGCCGACGTAGTTGTCGCTGTACCAGCCCGACATCGAGCTGATCCTGACCACGTCGCCGGTGTGAGGGGCGTGGATGAAGGCGTTGCTGCCGACGTAGATGCCGACATGGCCGAGGCCGTCGAAGAACACGAGATCACCCGGCTCCAGCGCATCGCGCGGGACCGGGCTGCCGTAGCCGTACTGGGCGGCGGCATTGTGCGGCAGCGAGACGCCCAGCTGGCCCCAGACATACATCGTCAGGCCGGAGCAGTCAAAGCCGCTCGGGGATGCGCCGCCCCACACATACGGCACGCCCAGGTACTGCATCGCGACCGCGACCGCCTGTCCGCCGATCGTGCTGGACGGCGGAATCGGGATGTTTACGTCGCTGCCACCGGACGAGACGAGCGTGCGGGCTGCCGCGTCGGCGCGTGCCTGCTGCTGGTCGATCAGGTGCTGGATGTCGGCGCTGATGTGCGACTGGCGGGCCTGGAGGTTGCTGAGCCCGGCCTCGACGCGCTTCTTGGCCGCAAGCTGGGCGGCCTGTGCCCCGCGCAGCTGCGCCGTCTCGGTCTTGAGCGCCGCGGTGCGCACCACGATCTCCCGCTTGGTCTTGGCAATCTGCGCGATCAGCGTCGTGTTCGCGTCGTTCGACCGCTGCAGCACCTGCACGTGATCGACCAGGTCGTTGAAGGAGTGCGAGGCCAGCAGGTAGGAGACGACATCGTCGTTGGGATGCTTGTACTCGTTGGTGAGGCTCTCGGCGAGCAGCGCCTGCGCGCGGGCCAAGTTGCCCTTGGCCACCGAGAGCAGCACCCGGTTGTCGCGCAGCTTGTGGCGGGTGTCGACGTACTGCTGGTGCACGGCGTTGTACTTCTCGATCTGCTTCTCGAGCCGCGACTGCATGTCCTGGATCTCGAGTGCGACGCGCTTCGCCTCGGCCCGCTTGGATGCGATCGTCGGCGCAGCAGCCGCCTGTGTCAGCGACACGGACAGCATCAACGTCGTCAGAAGAAGCAGCGCTGCAGTGAAACGGGGAACGCGTACGCGACCCGCTGCGCGCGCCTGGCCACGGGCGGCGAACATGGGATCAGAGGCTACCAGACCGGTTCTCGGACGTGCGTCGCCACACCGAAAGTTTACGAATCCGCATATGGTGTACCGGGCAACGATGCCCATTGCCCATCAACGGGGAGGACTCCACACATGAGATCTGCAAGGATCGCGGCGATGCTGGCAATCCCGGTCGTGCTGCTGGCCGCGGGATGCGGCGGCGGATCGTCCGGCGGCGACACCTCGACCCCGCCCTCCGGCTCCGGCGGAGAGGTGATCGATATCCCGATCTCGGACTCGGGCTTCTCGTTCACAAAGTCGTCGGTAACCGCATCGGCGGGCACGATCACGCTCAGCTCGGTCAACCCGCAGTCCTCGACCCACGACATCTCGATCAAGGGCAACGGCATCGACGAGCAGGGGAATCAGGTCTCGGGCGGCGACACCTCGACCGTCACCGTCACGCTCAAGGCCGGCACCTACGAGTACTACTGCTCCGTGCCCGGCCACGAGGACGCCGGCATGAAAGGCACTCTGACCGTCAGCTGATCCGGGGCGGGCTCACCGGCTGGTGAGCCCGCCCGAGTCGCGCATCAGCCGTTGGGCGAGGAACACCGGCAGCGCGGTCAGTGCGATCACGAACACCGCCACCGCGTTCACCTCCTGGGCCGTGTTCGGCAGCCGGAACTGGTTGTAGATCCAGAGCGGCAGCGTCTCCTGGAAGCCGGCGGTGAAGTTGGTCACCACGATCTCGTCGAACGAGAGCGCGAACGCCAGCAGCCCTCCGGCCACCAGCGCCGTGGCCAGGTTCGGAAGCGAGACGTAGCGGAACGTCTGCCAGCCGTCGGCGCCGAGGTCCATCGAGGCCTCCTCGAACGAGACCGACGAGCGCCGCAGCCGCGCGACCACGTTGTTGTAGACGACCACGATGCAGAAGGTGGCGTGGCCCACCACGACCGTCGTCAGCGAGGGCGTGATGCCGAAGTAGCGGATCACCGACAGCAGCGACAGCCCGGTGACGATGCCCGGCAGGGCGATCGGCAGCACGAACAGCAGTGAGATCGAGTTCTTGCCGAAGAAGCGGTAGCGCGAGAGCGCGAACGCCGCCGCCGTTCCCAGCAGCAGCGCCACCGCGGTGGCAGCCGCGGCGACCTTGAACGAGTTCTCGAGCGCGGTGCGGGCGCGATCGTCGTGGATCGCCAGCGACCACCAGTGCGTCGAGTAGTGGACGATCGGCCAGGTCGGGACCTTGGCCGCGTTGAACGAGGCCATCACGATCACCAGCAGCGGCGCGTAGATGAAGCCCATCACCGCGAAGGCGACGACGCGAAGCGCGATCCGGGTGGTGCGGCTCTCCATCAGACGGGCTCCGGACTCATAGCGCCTCGAACGCTCCCAGCCGCTTCACCAGCACCAGGTAGAGCGAGATCACGGCCACCGGGATCAGCGCGATCGCGGCCGCCAGCGGCAGGTCGTTTGCGACGCCCTGGTAGCGGAAGATCAGGCTGCCCAGGAAGTCCTGCTTGTTGCCGCCCACCAGGTCGACCATGATGTAGTCGCCCAGCGTCAGCGAGAAGGTGAAGATCGAGCCGGCGGCGATGCCTGGCAGAGCCAGCGGGAGGATCACGCTTCGGAACGTTCGGCCGGCCCGCCCGCCCAGGTCGCTCGAGGCTTCCAGCAGCGATCCCGGGATCCGCTCCAGCGCGGCGTAGATCGGCAGCACCATGTAGGGCAGCCAGATGTAGCTGAAGGCGAGCCACATGGCGGTGGTGGTGTAGGCGATGTGGAACGGCCCCACCCCGACCTTGTCGAACGCCCAGTTGATGGTGCCGGCGTCGCCGGTCATCAGCCGCCAGGTGTATGCCTTGATCAGATAGCTCGACCAGAGCGGCATCAGCACGCCCAAAAACAGCAGCGAGCGGGTGCGGCGCGAGGCCACGCGCACCATGTAGTAGGCCAGCGGGAAGGCCAGCAGCATGTCTGTCAGCGTCACCAGCAGCGCCATCTGGACGGTGTTTCGGGTGACGGTGTGGATCGCCGAGTCGTCGCGGATCGACTGCAGGTTCGCCCACGTCCAGGTGTGGACGATCTTGCCGCTGAGCACGTCCTGCTGCCAGAAGGCCGTCGCCAGCAGCACCGCCAGAGCAGCCAGGTAGACGATCAGCAGCCACCCCAGGGGCGGGGTCAGGAGCGTCAGCAGCTTCAGCCAGCGACGCCGGTAGAAGAACGCCGAGATGCGGCGGCGGGCTGCGGTCGGCGCGGGGTGAGAGGGGATGGACATGGCGGAGAGGTCGCCCCCGGGGACTCGGCCCGTCCCCGGGGGCGGAAGCGATCAGGAGTTCTTGATCTCAGTCCACTTGATCGCCCACTGCGAGTAGTCGACGCAGGTGTTGCCACGACTGTCGCCACAGTCCTGCAGCGGCGTCTTCCAGAACGCGATGTTGTCGAAGTAGCTCTGGTCGGTGACGTGGTA
>JAWVEC010000189.1:0-7176 GCA_033856975.1 Gaiellales bacterium | reverse complement strand
GCGAAGCTTCGCCAGCGCCCGGTCGCCGTCCTCCGCCACCTCGACGTCCATCCCCGCCCGGCGCAGATGCGTCGCCATCGCATTCGCGATCACGCGGTCGTCCTCGGCTATCAGCACCCTCGGCATCTCACGGCCAATGGTAAACGGGACCAAAGATTCGCCGCTCCGGCCTGCCTTTCGTCCCCCGATCGAACGGACTTTCGAGTCACCTCTACGGCCCGTCCGCCCGGATTCAACCTACTCGGCTGCCCTGAGCGGCGCACGGGTGACACTACGGACCGGCCACCGGGGGCGCAACCCGCAACCTCGCAAAATGCGAGAAAAAGCGCCTACCAGCGATCGAGCACCTCGCGGTCTCGGGCGTAGCTGAGCAGCTCGTGGGCGGCGGCGCGGTCGAGCCAGCGCAACTCGTCCACCTCCGCCCCCGGCTCGAAGCTGCCGCCCTGGTCGCGCATCACGAAGTAGCGCACCACCTTTGGCATCGGCGCCCCGCGCCGGTCGGTCGTGTACTCGATCGTGCCCAGGTCGCGCTCGATCTCCCCGGTGTGGCCGGTCTCCTCCCACACCTCGCGCAGGGCGGCCGTGTGGTCGTCCTCGCCCGGCTCGTTCTTGCCCTTCGGCAGCGTCCAGTCGTCGTAGCGCGGCCGGTGCACGATCGCCACCGTCCCGTCGCGCACGAGCACGGCGCCTGCGGCACGGACGATGTCGGTGGGAGCCTGATCCATCGTCGAAACGATTAAAGAGGTTCGCCGCCCCGGCTTGCCTTTCGTCCACCGGCCGAACGAACCTTCGGGTTGCCCCTACGACCCGTCCGCCCGACTTCAACCTACTCGACTGCCCTCGGCGGCGCAGACACAACGTACGGCAACGCGCACCCAATTGCAAGCAGCTCGAACGATAAAACCCGAGAACTCGTCAGACGCGCCGCTGCGTGCGCAACCCGGCCACCCAGAACACCAGTCCGATCAGGCCCACCAGTCCCAGCACCAGCGCCGAGAATCCCCAGATCAGCCCGCGGTCGCCACCCACCACCAGCCCCACCGCCAGCATCGCGATCGCCAGCACGCCCAGCGCCTGGGTGACCACGAACGGCCCCGGCAGCCCGGCCGGCGTGATCAGCGGCGTACTGCCGAGCCGGGACGGGTCGAGCTGATCCTTGCGCCGGCTGCGCACCGCCATGCCGATGATGCCTCCAAAGACAACAACGAAGTAGATCACCTGCGACCAGAAGTCGCCAACCCAGTCGACCAGGTAGGTGAACAGCACGATCAGCCCCACCGCGGCGGCGGTCGCGATCAGCGCAAAGCCGATCGCCGTCTGCCAGTCGTAGATGGCCGGCTGCTTGGTCTGCTCGCTCATCGCGGCAAGGTTATCGCACGATCGCGACGACCGGCGCTCATCGCGTCCACGAGACCGAGACCGGATCGACGTCGGTGATCGAGGTGCTGCTCCCCGTGCCCATCTCGATGATCCGAAGCTCGCCGGGCAGAGCCACGGCGATGTAGCGCGCGTCCGGTGAGAAGGCCAGGCCGCGGGTCACGGCCGGGACCGCGGCCGGACGGTTTGCGGCGTACATCGGGATCAGGCGCACATCTCCTGAGATCGCATATTCCACCGACAACCATGCGCCGTCCGGCGACACCCCGATCGCATCGATCAGCCCCCGCGGCGGGCGGTCGACGCGGATCACCTGGTTGTCGCTGCGAACGGTGACGAGCAGGGCCTGCCCGTCGCTGTCGGGGCCGCGCCGCGTGACGCTCAGCACCAGGCCGGCGGGCGATGCCGCCAGCGCGGTCACCGCCACGTCCAGCGGGCCGCCACCGGCCAAGCGCATCAGCTGATGGTCGAGCGGCAGCCGCCGGCCGTCCAGGAACACGTGCCGGCCGTCGCTGGTGGCGAACTGCGAGCCCAGCGTGAACGCCGGCTGGCAGCGCCCCGTGAGGGGGTCGCCGACATGCTGTTCGGGCGCCGCGATCCCGGCCGGCGCCGAGAACTTCATCTGCACCACCGCCTCCTGCCCACCACGGCGGACGCAGACCGCGGCCAGCAGGCTGCTGCGTGCCCACGCCACACCCGGCTGGACAGCGTCCGCCCGGACGCCGATCACTCCCGCAGAGTGCAGACCCTGGGCGAGCAGCTGGAGGTTGCCGGGCGGGCTTGGCGGTTGGGAGGCGTCCCGGCTGGCAAGGGCGAGCTGTCCCGACGGCGCCGGCCAGACATGGCAGTGCCCGCCTGCGCCGACGCGTGCGCCGCTGCGAAGACGCAGCAGCTCGACGCGACAGTTGCGGTCGACCCACCACAACGTGCCACCGGCGTGACGCAGCACGTCGGTCGCCGGCGTGGCCAGCCGCGGGTCGTGGCCGACCCGCCCAACCGGCCCGCCGCCCGGCGACCACACCAGCACCGCCAGCGCGCACAGCAGTCCCACCACGGCCGCGGCCGGCCGCACCCTCGCCCCTACGACTCGCCCAGGTAGGCCTTGCGCACGCGCTCGTTGCTGGCCAGCGCGGCGGCGTCGTCGCTGAGCGCGATCAGGCCCGTCTCGAGCACGTAGCCACGCTGGGCGATGCCGAGCGCCATCAGCGCGTTCTGCTCGACCAGCAGGATCGCCGTGCCCTCCTTGTTGATCTCGAGGATGATCTCGAAGATCTTCTCGACCAGAATCGGGGCCAGGCCCAGCGACGGCTCGTCCAGCAGCAGCAGCTTGGGCCGCGCCATCAGCGCACGGCCGATCGCGCACATCTGCTGCTCGCCGCCCGACAGCGTGCCTGCCTTCTGCGCGCGCCGCTCCTGAAGCCGCGGGAACAGCTCGTAGACGTGCGCGATGTCCTTCTCGATCTCGCTCCTGTCGTTGCGCTGGAAGGCGCCCATCTCGAGGTTCTCGCGCACCGTCATGCGCGGAAACAGGCGCCGCCCCTCCGGCGACTGGCTGATGCCCATCTTGACGATCTCATGCGGCGCGGCATCGACGATGTTTCGGCCGGCGAACGTGATCGTGCCCCGCTTGGGCCGGGTGATGCCCTGGATCGAGCGCAGCGTGGTCGACTTGCCGGCGCCGTTGGCGCCGATCAGCGTCACGATCTCCCCCTCGTGGACGACCAGCGAGACACCCTTCACGGCCTCGATACGGCCGTAGTAGGTGTGCACGTCGTCCAGTTCCAGGAGCGGCGTGGTGGTGATGTCGACCGGCGGCGGCCGCTGCGAGACGACCTCGATATCGGGGGCGCTCTCGAGCGCGGTGCCGGCGTTTCCGGGATGCCCCGCCTGGCCGGATGCACCCGCGCCCAGGTAGGCCTCGATCACGCGCTCGTCGGCCTGCACCTCGGCGGGCGAGCCCTCGGCGATCTTCTCGCCCCGGTCGAGCACGGTGACCCGGTCGGAGACGCCCATCACGACCTTCATGTCGTGCTCGATCATCAGCACCGTCATTCCGCGATCCTCGCGCAGCTTGGCGACGAAGGCCGTGAAATCGGCGCTCTCTTGCGGGTTCATGCCCGCCGTCGGCTCGTCCAGCAGCAGCAGCTTGGGATCGGTCGCGAGCGCGCGCGCAACCTCCAGCCGGCGCTGGTCGCCGTAGGAGAGGTTCATCGCGTACTCCTCGTCGACCGCCTCGGACAGCGCGCAGTAGCGCAAAATCTCGCGCGCCTTCTCGCCCGACTCGCGCTCCTCGCGGCGCACGCCGGGGGTGCGGACGATGCTGCCGACGATGCCGCCGCGGGTGCGGCTGTGCATGCCCACCAGCACGTTCTCGAGCGAGCTCATCGTCTGGAACAGGCGGATGTTCTGGAAGGTGCGGCCGATGCCGAGGTTCGTGATGGTGTGGGCCGGCAGGCCCGCCACCTCCTTGCCGTCGAACAGCACCTCTCCCGAGGTGGGAGTGTAGGCGCCGGTCAGCATGTTGAAGAAGGTCGTCTTGCCGGCGCCGTTGGGGCCGATCAGGCTGACGATGCTTCCGCGCGGCACGGTGAAGTCGACGTCGTTACAGGCCACCAGACCGCCGAACTCCTTGCGCACCTTGCGCGCCTCGAGCAGGTTGTCACTCATGTTGGGCAACCGCTTGGCCGACGTCCACACCCTCCGCGGCCGCACGGAACTCGACTCGCCGGCGGCGGCTGGGGATCAGCCCCTCGGGCCGCAGCAGCATCATGATCACGATAATCAGGCCGAAGAAGCCGTAGGAGTAGGTCGAGATGTCGATGTTGAGTTGGCGGCCGATCGCGGCCAGGCCCTGGTAGTTGAGGTAGGTCAGCACCACCGCGCCCAGCATCACGCCCCACACGTTGCCCATGCCGCCCAGGATCACCATGCACAGCACGAAGATCGAGATGTTGAGCGAGAAGTCGCCGGGGAAGGTCGAGTTCTTCTCGATCGCGTAGAAGCAGCCGGCCAGGCCGCCGAAGAAGGCGCCGATCGCGTACGCCCAGGTCTTGGTGCGCATCAGGGGCACGCCCATGGCGGCGGCCGCGATCTCGTCCTCGCGGATCGCCACCCACGCCCGCCCCAGCCGCGAGTCGCGCAGCCGGATGCAGCAGAACAGGGTGAACGCCACCAGCGCCAGGCCCGTCCAGTAGTAGTAGTTGAGGAAGTTGATCTCGCTGTGGTAGTTGGCGGGCAGGAACGAGACGGCGTTGTGGACGCTGGTGCCGAAGCCGAGCTGGTCGATCGGGGTGAGGCCGTTGGGGCCGTTGGTGACGTTGTGGCCGAACACGTCGTCGCCGTTGTTGACGGCCTGCGGGATGATCTCGCCGAAGCCGAGCGTCACGATCGCCAGGTAGTCGCCGCGCAGCCGCAGCGTGGGCAGGCCGATCGCGATGCCCAGCACCGCTGCAAACGCGGCCCCGACCGCCAGCAGCAGCCAGACGCTGATGTGAATCCCGGGCAGGATCTGAGGCACCGCCACGGGCAGGAAGTGGAACTTCCACTGGAAGGTGGTGTTGGCGAACTGCTGGGTCGCGAACATGCCCGCGACGTACGAGCCGGCGGCGTAGAAGGCGACGTAGCCGAGGTCGAGCAGGCCGGCGTAGCCGACCACCACGTTCAGCCCCAGCGCCATCATCGCGAAAACGCACATCTGCACCATCACGCTCATCTGCGGGAACCACTGCGCCGACAGCGAGGTGACGTACTCGGGGTAGAACACGAACAGCGCGACCACGATCGCCGGCACGATCAGCCGGCGCACGGCCCAGGGCAGCTTGTACCAAGCGTCGGAGAGCGTCGTCGTCATGCCCGGTCCGCCGTTGCCTCGCCCAGCAGTCCCTGGGGCCGGAAGACGAGGATCAGGATCAGCACCGCGAACACCACCGACTGCGTCCAGCTCGAGCCGGGCACGTGCCAGGACAGGCCGTCGTTGCCTGCCTGCAGCAGTCCGATGATGAAGGCGCCAAGGGCGGCGCCGCTGAGGTTGCCGATGCCGCCCAGCACCGCCGCGGTGAAGGCGAACAGTCCCAGCTGGAAGCCGAGGTCATAGCGGGTGCTGGTCTGCCACATCACCCACAGCGTCCCGCCCGCGCCGGCCAGCACTCCGCCCAGCGCAAACGTGAACGAGATCGTGCGATCCACGTTTATCCCCATCATGCGGGCCGCGTCCGTGTCCTGCGCCACGGCCCGCATCGCCTTGCCCTGGCGCGTGCTTCGCACCAGGTAGACCAGCGCCGCCAGCACCGGCAGCGTGATCAGCACCACGATCAGGTTCTTTATTGGGTAGCCGTAGATGCCGACCGTGAACAGGCGGTGGCTGGAGTCGGGCAAGACGTTATCGGCCGTCTGTTCACTGGGCCCGTAGACCCTGAGTGCCAATGTCTGCAGGATGAACGACATGCCGATGGCCGTGATCAGCGGCGCCAGCTTGGGAGCGTTGCGCAGCGGCTTGTAGACCAGCCGCTCGATCACCACGTTGCCGGTCCCACACAGCGCCATTGCCGCGGCCATCGTCACCAGCAGCAGTCCGGCGGTGACGATCCCACTCTGGCTGCCGTTCAGGCCAAACCAGCTGACGCCGATCGTGACCGCGAACATCGAGCCCCACATGAACACGTCGCCGTGAGCGAAGTTGATCAGCTCGATGATGCCGTAGACGAGCGTGTAGCCCAGCGCCACCAGGCAGTACATCGCCCCCAGCGTGATCCCGGTCAGCATCACGCTCACGAACTGGCGCCAGTCCTGGATCGCGTTTCCGATCATCACGATCACGACCAGGCCGACCACCACCGTACCCATCACCAGGTTCACGTTCTTGGCGAGGCTGGGGAGCGCCGCCAGCTTCACGCGGCCGCCGGTCGGACTGTCAGCCGCCATGGCGGCGCTCCCCGATCAATGAGTGGTCGAGCCCACGGAATCCGTGGTGGATGGATGCCGTGGGCTCGACCGTGTGCACTAGCCCGTCTCCACCAGGCTCTTGTCGGGAGTGATCACCTGGGCATTGCCCAGCTTGCCACTCACGGCCTGGTAGATCGTCATCGAGCCCTGGTCGGTGTCGCCGTTGGCATCGATGGCGAAGTCGCCCAGCACGGTTCCGGTCAACTGGATCCCGAACAGGTTGGACGAGACGGAACCGCGGCTGCCGTCGGAGGCCTCGATCGCCTTCAACAGCACCTCGGTGGCCGCGGCCGCGTACGGCGTGTACGGGTCGACGGCGTCGGGGCTGTACTTGGCCTTGAAGTCCGACAGGAACGTCGCACCGGCACCCGACAGCTCATCGACAGGAACACCGCCGACCGACATGTAGGCACCCTCGGCGACGTTCGCGCCGGAGTCGTCGATCGTGGACTGGGTGGTGAACCCGTCCGGCAGCAGCAGCTTGACCTTGCTGTTGGCGCCGAGCACCGCGACCTTGTCCTTGATCAGCTGGCCGCCGTTCTCGCAGATCAGGCCACCGACCATGATCGCGTCCGGATGCTTGGCCGCGATGCCCTGGAACAGGGCCTGGTAGTTGGTACCGGTCTTGGTGTTGTACGCGTCGTTGCCGAGCACGGTGATGCCGAGCTTCTTGGCGGCATCCTCGAAGTAGTGCGCAACGCCGGCGCCGTAGGCCTGCTTGTCGTTGATGATGTAGACGGTCTTGACCTTCAGCTTCTGGGCGAGCAGCGCGAGCGCCGGTCCCTGGAAGTTGTCGGCCGGGATCACACGAGCGTAGTTGCGGGTGCCCGACGGGTAGTACTTGAGGGGCTCCGCGGG
>JAWVEC010000188.1:0-4533 GCA_033856975.1 Gaiellales bacterium | reverse complement strand
AGGCGCTGTTTCGCCTGTTTGTCGCCCGGGCCGGCGGTGACCCTGGCGGCGCGTCGATGCGGACTCTGGAGCAGGCGGCGCGCGATGGGCGGGTCGAGGTGCGGATCTCAGAGCACGAGCCGCAGCTTGTCGCCACCGCGCCGGGACTGGCCGGAGCGCTCGCGCAGATGATCGTCGCGGTGCAGACGGCCGCAGCCGACGGCAGTCTGCGCAGGCTCAAAGCCTGCCGACGCAGCTGCTGCCACTGGCTGTTCTGGGATGGCTCGCCACCGGCGTCGGGTGTCTGGTGCTCGATGTCGGTGTGCGGGAACCGCACCAAGGTGCGCCGGCACCGGGCGAAGGCGGCGCGGTCGTGACGACGCGAAGGCTGATCGGGCTGCTCGCGGCCGGCGCGGTGATCGTCGCCGTCATCGTGCTCGCCTCGAACGCCAGCAACAACGGCACCGGTCGCCATCAGCCGCACGGTCCCGTCATCCCAGCCAGCACGGGCGTCAGGGATGCGCCGTTGACGGCCGCCGCCCGGCGCGGGATCGATCGCACGTTGGACGCGTTCATACCGGCCGCGGTACGACGGGACGATCCCGCCCGAGGCTACGCGCTCACCACCGCATCGTTCCACGGCGACGGCACCCGCTCCGGATGGGCGAGCGGCGCGATACCGGTGATGCCCTACCCGGCGGCCGGCCATCGCTGGCACGGCTGGAGGCTGACCTTCTCGAATCCCGGGCTTGTCGGGCTCGATCTCGAGCTGCAACCCACCGACCGCTCGACGGTCGGGCTGGTTGCCTTCTCGGTGGTCATGAAGCGCGTCCGCGGCCGCTGGCTGATCGACGCATTCGCGCCCGTCGCGGGCTTCCAGCCCACCGGAGGGAAGGCCAACATCCAGGCCGAGCCCGACTTCAGTCCGGCCGCCAAGGGCTCCGGAATCACCGACCGCCACCTCGCAAATCTCTGGATCCTGTTGCCGCTGGGGGTGATCGCCGCGCCCCTGCTGGCGCTGATCGTGCTGGGGCCCGTCGCGCTCGTGCGATCGCGCCGGCGCCGCCCGGCCGCGACCGAGCCGCTCGACGAGTACTACTCCTCGATGGGACGAAGCGGCGACAGGCCGTGAGCTACAGGAGCGATCGTGTAGGTGCCGGCGGCCGGCAGCGTCGTCACGTCCAGGAATGCGCTCACCGACAGGTGCAGATTGCAGGTGACAATGCTCACAATGGGGATGTTGCCGATAACGCGCTCAGACGGTCAACGCTGTGTCCCGCTTGCCCGACTCCAGATGCGACGAGCCGCCTCGCTCGTCACGGGGTCGCCTGCCGCGGTCAGCCGGTCGGCTATCTCCCGGTATGAGAGACCCTCGCGCCGCAACCGAACGACCAGGTCGGCGCGATCACTGCGATCCTGATCGGGCGCCACGATCGGCGGCGCGGGGGCGCCGGCGCGACGGCCGAAGCCCAGTCCGCCGCCGGCCTGGCCGCCGATCATGACCCTCCCGCCCTGTACGTGCGACCGTGCAGGCCGACGACGCCGGAGCTGTAGACGTCCTCGCCACGAGCCATCGCTCCGCTTCACAGCGGCCGTTCCCTGGCCGGCTCCATGCGCGCTTCCGACCGGCTCGCCAACCCGCACCACTCGGCGCCTCGCGAGCAGGATGATGGTGGAGACGATCAGCATCGCCACCATCACGAGTAGGGCGACCACAAGCACGGAGACGCCGTGGTCGCTGAGCGCGGCCGCGCTGGCCCCGAGGATCGCCGCGCTGGGCACCGTGGTCGCCGCCCGGGCGTGACAGATCGGCGAACGCTTTGCCTTGGCCGAGAAGACCGCGATCGCCGAGCGCGCCTTCGCCGTGAGCAGGGTCGGTCCGGCGTGAGCCAGGCTGCAGTTGACGACGCTGGTGGCATGCAGCCGCACCGCGACCAGACCGATCACGTCGGAGGCGGTGAGGTCGGTTGCGGAGGCGTCGGCGACCCTGGTCGCGGTGGTCAGCAGGCTTGTGACGTCGTGCGAGCGGACCGCCGTATCGATGACTCCTTGCAGAACCGCGGCCTCGTTCACCTCGGCCAGCTCGTGGTGAGCCGCCGTGTCCGGCTTGACCGAGAGGAAGCTGACCGTCTGTGCACCGTCCAGGTGCACGGAGCCAGCCGGGAAATGCACGGCATGCGACCCCGCCTCGACATCGAACGAGGTGCGGTTGACGACGGTGATTCCGCCGAGTGCATCGACGATGCCGCGGATGCCCGCGAAGTTGAGCAGTGCTACGTGGTTGACCGGTATGCCGCCGGTCTGTTGCACCCACCTGGTCAACCGGGCGACGGCGGGCCCGTCAACCCGCGCCGACTTGGACGGAGGCAGCTTCGAGACGTACGCGGGGATGGTCAGGAACGAGAACTTGGAGTGATCCGGATCGCTGCGAAACAGCATCGTGCTGCCCTCGGCGAGCCCACCGTACCCTCGTACCAACGTCACGTTCGGCGTGTCGCGCGTGACGCCGGCGTCAGTCAGCGCCGACGAGACGACGCTCGGCAACCGGGTGTGCGCATGGTTGACGTCGGCTGCGAGGTGCTGGTACTCCCATATCGTCCATGCCAGGCCCGCCACGCATGCGGCCAGCACGACGACGACTGCGAGGAGCAGCGTGCGAGCGATGACGCTCATGAAGCCCACGATCGGTTCCTCTCAACCCGCATTCCCCGGTTGTTGCGAACATTGAACACCCGACCCGGGGTGTTGTCGAGCCCTCCATGCCGCCCAGTGCGAACCGGCAAACATCGCCGGCTCGTGCGCCGCTCCAGCCGGGCGGCCGGTTGGGGCTTGCATCCTCCCCGTCGTGTGCATAGGATCGCGCCGTCAAAACGGCTGAGCACGTCAGCCCGCGTTCGGTTACTTCGTCTTCAGGAGGGGTGGCTCAAATGGCGGACAGGCAGTTCGGATCGACTGAAACAGAACGGCTCGGCGAATCTCTATGGCTACTCAAGCTGGTGGGCGAGCATGACCTCGCGAGCCGTGGTGAAGTTGACGAGGCGCTCGCGCGCATCGCGTCGACGGGGACGACCGTTGTGATCGACCTGCTCGAGGCGACGTTCATCGACTCGACGTTGATCGGCAGGATCGCAGGCGCTGACGAGCGCGGCGAGAACATCCTTCTGGTCGTTCCCAAGAGCGGCATGGTGCGCCGTCTGCTCGACATGGTGGGGCTTCGGATGCCGATGTTCGAGACGCGCGAAGAGGCGCTGCGGGCCGTTCCCGACGAGGATCAGCCGCACTGACTGTGCCGTCGCGCAAAGCGCCGGCGGACGCTCGGTGCGCGAACTGCGCGGCTACCAGCTTTCTGACGAGCCCCGGGCCACTGAGAGCATCCGACAGGACGTGGCCGCGAAGCAGAGCACGCCGATCACCAGGAGCGCGATCAGGAGGACGTGGCCGGCCGTGTGCGCGACGCTTGCCATTCCGAAGGTGTCAGTCGATTCCATACCCCGCCTAATCGACAGGCGGGCTGATGGTTTGAGGGCCGCGCGAGCCACCCGCCAACGCTCGCGACCCACCGTCATCTCGTCTGACGCGACCGCGCTTCGCGCTCTCCTCTGTGCGCGCATGGACCCGATCCTGTCGCCGGCGGTACGGTTTGGTCTCGGCCATCCGAAGGTAAGGTTGTCTTCGTGGCCGAGATTCCCGAATCAGACGAGCCCCCTCAGGCCACGGCGATGCCTGACGTTCCCCCAAGTGACCCGCCAGGGCAACACAGCTCACCGCAGGGGATGGTGCCGGGGCGGGAGCGGCGGCGCACCGCGATTGAGCGGGGCTTCATGCGCGTCGTGGCGACCGGCGGCATCGTCGGCATCGCCACAGCCACGGGCGCGATACTGGTCAGCCAAGACGTCGCGGGTTGGATCGTGGGACTCGCAGTCGGTTCGACCTCGGTCGTTCTGGCCGCGATCCTCTGGTCGTCACGCCAACTCTGAGCCGCGACCCTGTTTCGGCGTCGCCAGCGTCGGGAATCTCGCGTGCGATGGCAGAGCCCCCTCGCCCGAACTCGATCAACGCTTCAGAGCTGAAACGCTCATTCAACGAGGCTCTCTTGAAGTCGCGAGCTCGGTTGAAGGCGACTCTTGCCGCGCGCTCCCAGCAACGCTCCGGCCACTAGGGTCAAAGGCGGCGGCTGCGGTGCCGATCGACGACCCCCTTGATGAGTACGAAGCGACGCTGCGAGAGGCGCGCATCAGCGCCGAACGGCTCGTATCCGGCGCGGCGGAGCTTGCACGCGAGCAGCACATCCTGCGACGGCTGATGGACGAATTAGCCGCCGCGGTCAACGACGCGGCCGATCACACCCGACATCACGACGACCACTAACGCCCGACAGGCGGGGAGAGGATCTGTCCGCTCACCGGAGGAGTGCTCCCACAACTCAACCCCGGTGAGCTGGACTTCGGAGGCGCTGACGACGAGTCGGTACAGGGCTTCGACGGCTGCAGCCTCGACGCTTGCGCCCCCGTCTTGCCTCCGGTGATTCCCGAGCCAGGCGCGGCCCTAAACATC
>JAWVEC010000187.1:0-13187 GCA_033856975.1 Gaiellales bacterium | reverse complement strand
GGTCAGCTGGGCGTTCGTGCAGCGAAAGCCCGACCTCTCGATGCTGCTGAACGGGGTGCTGGCGGCGCTGGTCGCGATCACCGCCGCCTGCGGCTTCGTCGCCCCATGGGCGGCGGTGCTGATCGGCGCCGTGGCCGCGGCGGTGGCGGTATGGGGCATCGGCGTGGTGGAGCGGATCGGCATCGACGATCCGATCGGGGCGGTGGCGGTGCACGGCATGGCCGGCGTCTGGGGGACGCTGGCCACCGGCCTGTTCGCCGAGCCGGCCCTGGCCAAGACGCTGGCCACCGGCCGCGGCGGGCTGCTGCTGACCGGCGACCCGCACCAGCTCGGCGTCCAGGCGCTGGGCCTGGTCGCGGTGGGCGCGTTCACCTTCAGCCTGTCGTTCGCAACGCTGTGGGTGCTCGACCGGCTGTGGGGAATCCGGGTCGAGGAGCGCAGCGAGGTGGACGGACTCGACCTGGCCGAGCACGGCACCTGGGGCTATCCCGAGTTCGCCGAGGTGGGCGTGCCGGCCGTGGTGGACGCCCGCCGGCCGCTGGTCGCCGGGCGCGAGCCGGATCCTCAGCCGGTGTGAGCCAACGACGGCCGGCGGCGGCCGATCGCCGTCGCCGGCCCGGGGGCATTGACAAGTGATGATCCGCTCGTTATTCTCCTCGAACATTGTTCGGCATTGTCGAATGAAGGTCGGAAAGACCGGTCGGGAATGTCGTGTCTCGGGAGCCCGCAAGGAGGAGCGGATCGATGGAAGAGAACACTCTCGTACAGAAGTTGGGGGCCGAGGCGTTGGGGACCGCCGTGCTGGTGTTCCTGGGAGCGGGATCGGTGCCGGCACTGTTCCTCGCTCGTGGTGGCACCGGTGGGGCGCCCTTCACCGGCGCTGAGCTGTTCGCGATCTCGACGGCGTTCGGACTGGCCGTGATCGCGATGGTCTACTCGGTCGGCAAGATCTCAGGCTGTCACATCAACCCGGCCGTGACGATCGCGATGGCAGTCACCAAGCGCATGGAGTGGGCGCTGGCGATTCCGTACGTGATCGCCCAGTGCGTGGGCGGCACGCTCGGCGGCCTCGCCATCTGGGGCGTATTCGCGCACAAGGTGGGCGAGGGAGCGGGCGTCGGACACGTCGCCTACGCCGCCAACACCACCATCGGCTCGGCGATGCTGAACGAGGGCATCGGCACGGCCATCCTGCTGTTCACGATCCTCGGCATCGTCGACAAGCGCGGCGGCGCCGACCTGCTGGCCGGGCTCGTGATCGGCCTGATCGTGATCGGCATCATCATCACCGTCGCGCCGCAGACCGGCGCGGCCATCAACCCGGGGCGCTACACCGGAACCCTGATCACGGCCCAGCTGGCCGGGCTCAACCCCGACTGGGGACAGGCCTGGGTGTACTGGGCAGCCGATGTGCTGGGCGGGCTTGCCGGCGTGTTCGCGTACGACCTGCTGGCCACACCCCGGCGCGTCGCCCACCGTCATGCTGCGGTCGAGTCGCTGGAGCCGACGGCCGTCGAGTCACACGCCTGATCGCGTCCATTAGAGTCATTCCGAACAGAGAGGAGCGAGCGCCATGAGCGTCGTCGCCCAGGTCGTCAAGAAGTTCATCAACGATCCCGAGACCGTCGTGCCGGAGGCCCTGGCCGGTATGGCCGTCGCCCACGCGGGGCTGCTCCGGGTCGACCTCGAGAACCAGCTGGTGCTGCGGGCGGACGCGCCGGTGCAGGGCAAGGTCGGACTGGTGTCCGGCGGTGGTTCGGGGCATGAGCCGCTGCACGGCGGCCTCGTCGGCCTGGGGATGCTGGACGCCGCCTGTGCAGGCGCCGTCTTCACCTCCCCGGTGCCCGACCAGATGGCTGCCGCGACGCGGGCCGTCGAGGGCGGGGCCGGGGTGCTGCACATCGTCAAGAACTACACCGGCGACGTGCTGAACTTCCGCATGGCCGCCGAGCTGGCCGAGGACGAGGGACTGCAGGTCGAGAGCGTCGTGATCGACGACGACGTGGCCGTGCAGGACTCGCTGTACACGGCGGGACGGCGCGGAGTGGGAGCCACGGTGCTGGCCGAGAAGCTGGCCGGCGCGCGCGCCGAACAGGGCGGCTCGCTGGCCGAGGTGGCCGGCATTGCCAAGAAGGTGAACGCGCGCACGCGCTCGTTCGGTGTGGCGCTGACATCGTGCGCCACACCCGCCAGCGGCACGCCCATCTTCGACCTCGGCCCGGATGAGATCGAGGTCGGTGTCGGCATCCACGGCGAGCCGGGCCGGCGCAGGGAGAAGCTCGCGCCCGCCGGCGAGATCGTCGGCATGATGCTCGATCCGATTCTCGAGGATCTCAAGCCGGCCAGCGGCTCATCCGTGCTTGCCTTCGTCAACGGTCTGGGCGGAACGCCGCTGCTGGAGCTGTACCTGCTGTTCAACGAGGTGTCCAAGCAGCTCGGCGAGCAGGGCGTCTCGATCGGCCGTAGCCTGGTCGGGAACTACATCACCAGCCTGGAGATGGCCGGCGCATCGATCACGCTGCTGACGCTCGACGACGAGCTGACGGCACTGTGGGATGCACCGGTGAAGACGGCCGCCCTGCGCTGGGGCGTCTGATCAACGAGAGGAGCGGCGTGGATTCGATGCAGGTGACGAGGTGGATGCGGGAGTGCTCTGCGGCGATCGCCGAGCAGAAGGACTACCTGACGCAGCTCGACGCCGCCATCGGTGACGCCGATCACGGCTCCAACATGACCCGCGGGTTCGCCGCCGTCGAGACGAAGCTCGATCAGCTCGACGGCGGCACCCCGCCGGGCAAGGTTCTGGTGGCGGCCGGCCAGACGCTGGTGTCGACCGTCGGCGGCGCCAGCGGTCCGCTGTGGGGCACCGCACTGCGGCGGGCGGGCAAGGCGCTGGGCGATGCCGACGAGGTCGATCCGGCGCAGCTCGGCGAGGCGCTCGACGCGGCCGTCGCCGGCGTCGTCGAGCTGGGCGCGGCCCAGCCCGGCGACAAGACGATGGTGGACGCGCTGCAGCCGGCGGTGGACGCCTACCGCGCGGCGCTGGACGGCGGGGAGCTGGCCGATGCGCTGGCAGCCGCCACGGCCGCGGCCGAGCAGGGCATGCGAGACACCGTCCCGATGCTGGCGCGCAAGGGGCGCGCGTCGTACCTCGGCGAGCGTTCGATCGGCCATCAGGACCCCGGCGCCACCTCGGCCGCGATCATCATGGCCGCCCTCGAGCGCGCGCTCAGCGACCGGCCATGATGGCCGAGATCTCGCTGCGGGGTCACCCGGCGTCGTCCGGAGTCGCCCTGGGTCCCGCGTGGTCGTACGCACCGTCCGCGCCGCAGCCGGCCGGCACGCCGGAGCGGGAGCGGGCGCGGGTCGCGCTTGGGCTCTCACAGGCCGCCGACGAGCTGCGCGCGCTGGCGGCCACCCTCCGCGACGAGGGACACGCGGCCGATGCCGAGATCGTCGAGACCAACAGGCTGATGGCCGAAGACTCGGGGTTGATCGAGGCTGCGCTGGCCGCTGCCGAGGGCGGGCTGGGCGCGGCGGCGGCGATCGCCGCCGCGGCCGAGCCCCACGTCCAGGCGCTGGCGGGGCTGGACGATCCCACGCTGGCGGCCCGCGCCGCCGATCTGCGCTCGATCGCGCGCCGGGCCGGCGAGCTGGCGACGGGCGTCTCGGCGCAACCGCCCAACGGCGCGATCGTGCTGGCCGAGGATCTGGGGCCGGCCGATGTGGCCGGCTGGGCGCGGCTGGTGGCCGGCATCGCGCTGGCCGGCAGCGGCACCACCGCCCACGCGGCGATCGTCGCCCGCTCGCTTGCGATCCCGCTGGTGACCGGAGCCGGCGCCGAGCTGCTGGAGGTGCCGGACGGCGAGCAGCTGGCAGTCGATGCCGACCGTGGCCTGGTGCTGCGACATCTGCAGCCGGCCACGCGGACGCGTCTGGAGCGCCGCATCGCGGCCGTTCGCGACGAGGCCGAGCTGGGCCGCGCGGAACGGCTCGACCCGGCCGTCACGCTGGACGGGCGGATCGTGCGCCTGCTCGCCAACGCCGGCTCCGTGGCCGAGATCGAGGCGGCGCTCGAGGCGGGGGCGGAGGGGATCGGGCTGCTGCGCAGCGAGCTGGCCTTCCTCGATGCCAGCGGGTGGCCCAGCGAGCAGCAGCACGCCGAGGTGCTGGAGCCGATGCTGGCGCTGCTGACGGATCGCATCGCCACGGTTCGCACGCTCGACTTCGGCGGCGACAAGACACCGCCGTTCCTGATCGCAACCGGCGCACAGAGCCCGCTCGGCCCGCGCGGCATCCGGGCTGCACTGGCCGCCGAGGACGGGGTGGAGCCGCAGCTGCGCGCGCTGCTGCGGGTGTCCGGCGACGCGGTGCTGCGGATCCTGATCCCGATGGTGACAGAGGCGGCCGAGGTGGAGGCGGTGCGGGCGCTCGCGCACAGCGCCCGCGATGCCGTCGCGCCGGGCGCCCCCGATCCGCTGGTGGGCGCGATGATCGAGGTGCCGGCGGCCGCGCTGAACGCGCACCCGATCGCGGCCAGCAGCGACTTCCTCTCGATCGGCACCAACGACCTCGTCCAGTTCACGCTGGCGGCCGATCGCCAGAACCCCGACGTGGCCGAGCGGGCGGTGGCTTACCACCCGGCCGTGATCCGGCTGATCGCACGGGTGGTCGCGGCCGCCCGCGGTGCCGGCATCCCGGTCGACGTCTGCGGCGAGGCGGCCGGCGACCCCGAGATCCTGCCGCTGCTGGTGGGGATGGGGGTGGACGAGATCAGCGTCTCGCCCGCCAGGATCGCGCGCACGCGGCGGATGATCCGTTCGCTCTCGCTGCAGAAGTCGCGGTCGCTGGCGGCCGAGGCACTGGTGGCGACGACAGCCGCGGACGTGGCCTCGATCGCCTGCTCGGCGTTCGCCGAGCCAACCTCAGGACAGCGTCGTGAGCAGGCCGGAGATCGCCTCGAGAGCCTCTGAGGCGTCGCTGCCACTGGCGGCCACCGCGACCTCGCTGCCGCCCGTCGCTCCCAGCGCCAGCACCTGCAGGATGCTCTTCGCGTCCGCGCACTTCTCGCCCGCGCTCAGCGTTATCGTCGCTTGGAATGCGGCCGCCGCCCGCACCAGCGCACCGGCCGGCCGGGCGTGCAGGTCGACGCCCTCGGGCAGCCGCACGGCCCGGTGGTTGTTAGAGCTTTCGGACATTCCAGGCCTCCTCGGCCGCCGCTCGCACCGACTCGACGTCGCCTCCGATCGAGGCGGTCACCGCGGCCGCGATCGCGCCCTCCACCAGCGGGGCATCGGCCAGCACGGCGGCGACGCCGTCGGCCATGCCGTCGTTCAGCACCGCCCGCACGCTGAGGATGGCGCTGCCGATGTCGGCCAGCAGCACGACGCCCGCTCCGCCGTCGGCAGCCCGGATGGCGTCGGCGATGCGGCCGCCGTCGGTGCCGAGCGTTCCGTCGGGTCCGCCGCCGGCCGCCACGATGCGGACATCGTCCCCGGCCACCTCGAGCACCATGGCCGCGAGCCCTTCAGCGATGGCGGCGGAGTGCGAGACCAATACAATGCCCGGCGAGGCGGTACGATCCATGCCGCGCATTCTACAATGCCGAACGCGGTTCGGCAACCACGACCAACGAGGTAGCGTGGCAATCCAATCGATCGAGCGTGCCGCCGCCATCCTGCGCGCCCTCGCGGGCGGGTCGCGGAGGCTGGGCGTGTCCGAGCTGAGCGACCGGCTGGGGCTGGCCAAGGGCACCGTCCACGGTCTGATCCGCGCCCTTCAGGAGGAGGGGTTCGTCGAGCAGGACGCCGACAGCGGCAAGTACCAGCTGGGCGGCTCGCTGCTCCAGCTGGGGAACATCTACCTGGACGTGAACGAGCTGAGAGGGCGCTCGCTGGCCTGGTCGGACAACCTCGCCATGCGCAGCGGCGAGGCAGTGCGGGTGGGCACGCTGCACGGCGACGGCGTGCTGGTCATCCACCACGTGTTCCGGCCTGACAACACGCTTCAGATCCTCGAGGTGGGCGCCCACCTGCCGCTGCACGCGACGGCGCTCGGCAAGGCGCTGCTGGCGTACGACCAGGATCTCGAGCGGGACATCGTTGCGCGCGGCATACCCAAGCTGACGCGGGCCACGATCACGACGCCGGCCGCCGTGACCCGCGCGATGGAGGCGATCCGCGAGAACGGCTGGGCGGCGGAGCGGGAGGAGGCGGTGATCGGGGAGGGATCGGTGGCGGCGCCGATCTTCGACCGCCGCGGCCAGTCCGCGGGCGCAATCGGAGTGGTCGGCCCGATCGAGCGCATCTTCAGTGGCCGCTCGCCGCGACCCGAGATGGTGACCCACGTTCGCGACGCTGCCCGCGCCATCAGCCGCGACCTCGGAGGCGGCCGCTACTGATCTAGAATGGCCACCTTGTCCACGTCCGATCAGGAGGCCCGTGATGAAAGTCGTTCACTGCCCGTGTGGCACAGACGTCCAGGGTGATACCGACGACCAGCTGGTCGCGAACGTCGAGTCGCACATCGCCAGCGATCACCCCGACATGGTGGGCTCGTACTCGCGCGAGCAGATCCTGGGGATGGCGCACGACCACTGATCCATGAGGGGGCGGCGGGCTGTCGGGCCGCGGCGGTCGTTAGCATGGGGCGATGCTGCGAATCGTCAGCCTGCTGGCGCTGCTGGTGCTGGCCGGGTTCGTGCGTCTGGACGGGCTCGGCACGCCCCACACGTACGTCGCCGACGAAGGCTTCTATGCCCGTGATGGCTGCTCGTACGTGCTGCACAGCCCCAGCCGCTGCGGGGTGAGCGGCGACACCACGCCGGAGCATCCGCCGCTCGGGAAGTGGCTGATCGGCCTCGGCATCAAGCTGGACGGCTTCGATGCCACCGGCTGGCGGCTCGCGTCCGCGATCGCCGGCATCGCCACCGTGGGGCTGCTGTTCGTGCTCGCCCTGCGGCTGCTGGCATCGACCGCCGCCGCTGCGCTGGCCGCCGCGCTGCTGGCGGTCGAGCCGCTGCACGTGGTGCAGAGCCGGATCGCGACGCTGGACGTGTTCGTGACGCTGTTCGGGGTGACGGCGGTGCTGTTCTGGCTGCTCGACCGCGACTCGGCATCGACGCGGCTGCTGCCGTTCTGGCGGCTGGCGGCAGGCGCCGCGTGCGGCGCCGCGGTGGCCTCGAAGTGGTCGGGGGTGCTGGTGCTGGTCGCGGTGGTCGTGCTGACGCTGCTCGATCAGCGCAGCCGGGCGGTGCGGGCGCTGCCGTCGATCGCGATCTGCCTGGGGCTGGTGCCGCTGGTCGTCTACTGCCTGACCTACGCCGGCCGGCTGCACGGCAAGCTGCTGGCCGCGCCGTGGGCACACGACTCGCTGGTGAGGGCGCTGATCCACCGCACGCATGTCATGTGGAGCGACCAGACCGGGCACTTCGCGACCAGCGCCTATCAGTCGCCGTCCTGGTCGTGGCCGCTGCTGCAGCGGCCGGTGGTGCACTACGCCTCGGTCTCGAACGGTGAGTTCCACGAGATCCTGGCCATCGGCAGCCCGCTGATCTGGTGGCCCGGTTTCGTGGCAGCCGCGGTCGCGGTGGTGGTGGCCGTGCGCAGCCGTGGCCGCGACGTGGCCGCCGTGACGGTCGCGATCTGCGTGGCCGCGACGTATCTGCCCTGGCTCGTGCTGGCGCACGGCCGCTCGTTCGTCTTCCTCTACTACATGACGCCGGTGGTGCCCTTCCTGTGCCTGGCGGTGGGCTGGGCGCACACCCGGCTGCGACGCCGGCTGCAGGTGATGACGCCGGCGCTGGCCGTGGCCTCGGTGCTGCTGCTGGGGTTCTGGTGGCCGATCCTGACCGCCCAGCCGATCTCCGCCGGCAGCTGGGACAGCCGCGTGGTGTTCGACGGCTGCCGCGCCCACGACCATCCACAGCATCTCCCGGCCGACTCGGGCGGCCTGCCGCAGGCCTGGATCCGCCTGCTCCACGGCCCGCCGCCCCACGGCTGGTGCTGGGTCTGACGACCCGTCCAACCGGTCACGAGTTTGCAACGATTCGCCAACGGCCGCCTCATGAGTGTTTGACTCCAATAATTGGCTCGCGGAGGCGTTTGGCTCAACCATGCGGCCGAATTGCAACAAATTAGTCACAGAACGGTCAATCCCGCCTGCTGAGTGTTTGACTCCAATAATTGGGGTGGTGCGCGATGATTCGCTGATGGCGAAGCTCGATCAGGCTCGTTGGTGGTCGGTCCGGGACGTGCGCAGCCGCAAGCCCGCGACCTATCGCTGCCCGCTGTGCGGACTTCGGCTGCACGCCATGAGCGACCACATGCTGATTGCGCCTGAGGGCGACCTCGAGCGCCGCCGGCACGCCCACCGCGAGTGCGTGATGGCCGCCCGCGAAGCCGGTCGGCTGCCGCTGCTGGACGAGTGGCGGGCGACCCAGCCGCGCCCGCCGTCGCTGCTCCGCCGTCTGCTGCGCCGCGGCTGACCTACGGCGGCCGGATCGTCACCCAGGCCAGCGTGGCGGGCGCCGTCCGGGGCCGCAGAGAGACCGTTGCCACCGCGCCCGCCGGCGCGTCGCACAGGGCGCTGTCCAGCGGCTCGAGCAGCACCGTGGCACCCTCGCATTCGACCTCGACGGCGCCCTCGATCGCACACACCAGCGTCTGGCCGCCGCGCAGCTCGCGCAGCGCCGGCCGGCCCAGTTCGATCGCCTCCATGATCGCGACCGCCTCCGCCCGGCGGGTCATCAGGTTGAGGTCACGGGCAGGCCCCGTGGCGAGCGCGACCGAGACCACTGCCTCGCCGCGAAACGGCAGCACCTGTAGCGGCGCCAGCCGGTGCTCCTGCCCATCGATGATCAGCGTCGCGCGGCCGGGCGGTAGCAGCATCAGCAGCCGATCGATGCCGGGAAACGACGAGAACGGGCCCGGGCGGTCGAGATCGGCGATCGCGAGCCGCCACCGGAACTCGTCGAAGCAGGCACCGGGCGGGAAGACGGCGATCTCGGTGGTGGTGCCGGCGCCGTTTCGCCACGGCATTCGCCGGTAGCCGCTGGACGGAAGGTGGGTGATCGCCACGGTCAGGGCGTGAACAGCGGTCGCAGGGCGGCGTACAGCGCGCGGTGCCGCTCGTACAGCTGGTCATACACGGCCTGGCACTCCGGATCCGGCATGATCGGTTCCAGCCTCGGGCCGGCCATCGCGCGCGCGGCCGCCCGCACGTCGGGGTGCATGCCGGCCCCGGTCGCGGCCAGCATCGCCGCGCCGCGGGCGGTCGTCTCGACGTCATCGGGCCGGGTCGCGGGCAGGCCGGTGACATCGGCCCGGATCCGGCGCAGCAGGTCGCCGCGAGCGCCGCCCGCGACGCACACCAGCTCGGTTGGCGTCTGGCCGGCCGCCCGGATCGCCTCCAGCACGTCGCGCAGCGCGAACGCGTTTCCCTCCAGCAGCGCCCGCGCGAGGTGCGCGCGGCCGTGCGCGGCCGTCAACCCGAACCAGCCGGCACGGGCATCGGCGTTCCACTCGGGCGCCGTCGCACCGGCCAGGGCCGGCACCCACAGCACGCCGTCAGCGCCGGCCGGGGCGGCCGCCGCGAGGTCGTTCAACAGCTCGTAGACGTTGCCGCCGGTGGCCGCCGCGCGCGCCGACTCGACCGCTCCCAGCTCGTCGCGGAACCAGCGGTACGCGCCGCCCGAGAGCCAGCCCGGATTCTCGAGCAGCCAGCCGCCCGGGTCGGCGTGGGGATGCAGCTCGGTGACGCAGTCGGGGTCGAGCACCGCGCCGGGCACCACCGCGCACACCGGCTCGGCCGTGCCCATCACGTCGCACACGGCCCCCGGATCGACCACGCCCGCTCCCAGCGTCGCCGCCATCTCGTCCCCGCAGCCCAGCACCACCAGCGTGCCGGCCTCGATCCCGGCCGCCTCCCGCAGCCACGGAGCAACCGGCCCCAGCACCTCGTGCGCCGGCCGGATGGGGGCGAGCGTGCCGGGATCGACGCCGAACGCCGCGCAGGCCTCGTCCGACCAGTCCCCGGTGTGGACGTCGAGCAGCATCGTCGAGGAGGCGTTGGACGGATCGACGGCCAGCTCTCCGCATGCCCGCCATGCCACGAACGAGCCCGGCAACAGGAACCAGCGCGCGGCCGCATGCTGCTCCGGCCGCTGCTGCGCCAGCCAGGCGATCTTGGCCGCCACGTGGCCGGGGTCGAGGTTGCAACCCGACAGCTCGCGCAGCCGGGGGCGGTCGATCCGCTCCGCCGCCCGCTGGCACTGCTCGCCGGCACGCCTGTCCATCCAGATCAGGGCCGGGCCGGTGGGCGCGCCGTCGCCGTCCACGGCCACCAGGCCGTCCAGCTGAGAGCCGAACGAGATCGCCAGCAGCCGGTCTCCGGCGGTCGCCCGGCGCACCTCCGCCAGCGCCTGGCCGACCGCTCCCAGCCACGAGAGGGGGTCCTGTTCGGCCCATCCCGGACGCGGGTAGGAGAGCTCGTGCGGCACGTAGCTCGAGATGATCAGCGTGCCGTCGCGGTCGATCGCCTGCGCGCAGGTGCCCTGGCTGCCGACGTCGACGCCGACGACCAGCTCGCGCCCGCTCATGCCTGCTCGCCGCTGTCGTCGCCGGGCCCGCGCCGGTAGACCGTGACCTCGAAGGCGTCGGTCAGGTGGTGCTCGCGCGAGACCAGCACCACCGACCCGTCGGCCGTGCTGTCGACCTGGAACAGGGTCAGCAGCAGGGCGCCGCGCGGCACACCCAGGCGGTGGGCGATCTCGCCGGTGGCGACGTCGGGCGTGATCGTCGCCACGCCGTGGTGCACGTTCAGCCCCAGCTCCGCCAGCGCGCCGTACACCGAGCCCTCGCCCAACTCCCGCATCTGCTCCGGCGACAGGACCTCCGGGTGGCACCAGTCGGTGGTGTCCACCACGGGCCGGCCGTCGGCCGTCCGCACCCGGTGAAGCGCGCTCACCGGGTCACCGGGTTTGACGCCGAACGCCTGCGCCACGTCCGGCGGGGCGGGCTCCTTTGCGGACCGCTCCCCCTCGGTGCCCGCCTCGAGCCCCATCGCCTCGATCATCGATGTGACGCCGAAGTTGCGGCTGAGGTCGTTTCGCATCAGCGGCCGGTCGGTGACGTATGTGCCGGATCCGTGCAGTCGCTGAACCAGGCCGTCCTCCTCCAGCAGCGCGATGGCCGCCCGCAGCGAGCTGCGCGAGACACCCAGCATCCGCGCCAGGTCGGGCTCGCTGGGCAGCCGGTCTCCGGGCGAGAGATCGCCGGTCACGACCCGGCGCCGGAGGCCGCTTGCGATCGAGTGACGGAGGGATCGGCGGGAGCTCGGCATCGATGGCGCTAGGCCGGGGCCACGACCACCTTCAGCACCTCGCCCGCCCGGATGCTCGCGAACGCAGCGGGCGCCGCGTCCAGGTCGACCACGCTCGACACCACCCGCCGGATGCCGCCGATATCTCGGGCCAGCATGTCCAGCGCGTGCAGCTGGTCGCGGTGGCGCGAGGCGTAGGAGCCGTGCACCTGCACCTCCTGGTAGTGCAGGATGTTGGACGGGAAGCGCATGTGCGTCGTGCCCTTGGGCAGGCCGCCGAAGAACAGCACGCGGGCTCGCGGCGCTGCCATCTCCATCGCCTGCTCCTGCGCGATGTCGCTCGAGCAGGCGACGATCACCACGTCGGCACCGAAATCGCCGGTCGCGGCGCGGACGGCGGCGATGCCGTCGGCACCCGAGGTATCGATATAGGACATCCTGTCGTCGCCGAGGATCTCGCGCGCCAGGTCGAGCCGCGACGCGGCCGTCTCCAGCAGCATCACCTGGCCGGCCCCCTCCAGCCGCGAGATGGCGGCGTGGGCCGCGCCGACCGGGCCGGCGCCGATCACCACCACGGCGTCCTCCAGCCCGATCGCGAGGTCCTTGTGGCCGCAGATCGCGTCCGACAGCGGATCGGCGAACGTGGCATGCGCATCCGACAGGCCCTGTGGGATCTTGAACAGGTTCTTGAGCGCGATCTGCGGGATCGAGACCAGCTCGGCGTACGCCCCCTGATAGTTGAAACCCATCAGCTCGCCACGCACGCAGAGGTGCTCGTTGCCGTTGCGGCACATGCGGCAGATGCCGCACCACAGCGTCGAGATGCAGTGCAGGTGGTCGCCCTGGGAGATCCCCATCGCGTCCACCTCGTGGGCGGCGGCGGCGCCGATCTCGATCAGCTCGCCGCTGATCTCGTGGCCCAGCACCCACGGCGGCGAGATACGACGGTCGCCGTTGTAGAACGAGCGCACGTCGGTGCCGCAGATGCCGCAGGCGGTCACCCGCAGCAGCACGCCGTCGTCAGGGCAGGTGGCGTCGGGTACGTCTCCCACCGACATCTCTCCCGGTCCGTTCCAGATCGCTGCTCGCAAGCCCGCTACCTCCGCTTCGCCGTCACATCGCTCCCATCAGCCGGGTATCATATCGAGTTGTCCTACAACTGGGAGGTGCGGTGATCGAGTTCATCTTCATGCTGACGCGAGACGACCAGACGCTGGCCGATGCCCGCGAGGTGTATGCATCGATCGCGTCAAGCGGCGTCCGCCACGTCGGCTGCAAGGATGTCGGCCTGCCGCGCGACGAGCTGGCCGCCCTGATGGAGGACATCCGCGGCAACGGCCACACCACGCACCTCGAGGTCGTCTCGGAGAGCGAAGCGGCGACGCTCGCGTCGGCCCGGGTGGCGGCCGAGATCGGTCCCGACTTCCTGATCGGCGGCACCCTGATCGAGCCGGTGCAGGAGATCCTGGCCGGCACCGGCATCCGCTTCTTCCCCTACGTCGGCCAGATCGTGGGACACCCCTGCCTGCTGCGGGGCTCGATCGCCGAGATCGCCGACGACGCCCGTCGCGCCGAGCAGCTGGGCGTGGACGGCATCAACCTGCTCGCCTACCGCTACGACGGCGACGTGGACGCGCTGGTCGAAGCCGTGGTCAATGCGACCTCGCTGCCCGTGATCGCCGCCGGCTCCGTCGACTCGCAGGCCCGTATCCACGCGCTTGCCGAGCACGGCGTGTGGGCGTTCACGATCGGCACCGCCGCGCTCGACGGCAAGCTGGTGCCGGGCGCACCGCTCCAGGAACAGCTTCGCTACGCGCTGGAAGCGGCGGTGGCGTAACCGACAGCCGAAGGGAGGGGCACCCCGCGAA
>JAWVEC010000186.1:0-16498 GCA_033856975.1 Gaiellales bacterium | reverse complement strand
ACGATGTCCTTGCTGAGCCCGGCGTGCTGCAGCAGCGGCTGCGACAGCATCACGCGCCCCTGCCCATCGAGCTCCGACTCGCTCGCCCCGGCGAACATCCAACGACTGATGGTACGTGACTCCTTGTTGAACGGGTCGAGCCGCTCGAGCCGCGATTCGACGAAGGAATCCCAGCTGGCGCGGGTGAACACGAACAGGCAGCCATCGAAGCCCTTGGTGACCACGACGCCTTCCGCGAACCTCGAGCGGAATTTCGCGGGCAGCGTGAGGCGGTTCTTTGCGTCAAGTCGTTGAGTGAATTCGCCGAGCAGCACGGGTACTCTCTCCCATTTCGCCCCACTCTACCCCACCATCCCCCACTTTGCAATGGCTTCGGTTTCTGGCGTTTGCGATCGCACCGCCAGCGCCCCGCGGCGCTCGGCCGAGCGGGCGGTTGAGTCGGGCTGAACGTGTCAACCGGCGAACAACTGCGACTGTTAGCTGCAGGTAAACATGTCCGGGAGCGTGTTGTTGCTGTCCATCCAGGCTGGTAGAGTCCTGCCCCATGCCAACGTGGACCGGTCACCGGCGGCGGCCTAGCACACGTGCGTGGGCCCGTCGCACCGGCACCCTGGTGATGGTGGCGGCGTTTGCCGTGGCCGCGCTGGCGGGGCCTGCTCAGGCGAGCAAGATCAGCGACAAGCGCGCCCAGATCGCATCGGTCGAGCGCCAGCTGAACGAGTTCGACATGAAGCTCGAGGCCTCCATCCAGGCCTACGACGACGCGCGCCAGCACCTCAGCGATGTGCGCGCCCAGATCCGTGAGAACACGATCCGTCTGGGCGTGGCCCGCCACAACCTGAAGGTTTCGCGCCTCCACCTGGCCGCCTTCCTGGTGTCCTCCTACAAGCAGCAGTCCAACAACGACCCCACCGCCTACGTGCTCGGGTCGGGCTCGTTCAGTGGCCTCGTCGACCGCGTCGAGTACGTGCAGCGGATCGGCGAGTCGGAGAGCGCGCTGCTCGGTGCGGTGACCGCGTCGGAGAAGGAGATCTCCACCCGCCAGAGCCTGCTGCGCAAGCAGGAGAAGGACGCCGCCAGGCTGCTCGCCCAGGCCCGGACTCACCGTGCCGAGGTCGAGAACGGCCTCAGGGCGCGCCAGCATCTGCTTGACAGCGTGCGCGGCGACCTGCGTCTGCTGATCGACCAGCGCCAGCAGGCACGCGACCGCGCCGCCCGTGAGGCGGCCGCGAGGCTCGCGCAGCAGCAGGCCAGCCCGCCGCCGTCCGGGAGCGGCGGATCAAGCGGTGGGTCGAACGATGGGTCGGGCGGCGGAACGTACTCACCGCCCCCAGCCGGGACGCTCGGCCAGCAGGCGGCCGCGCTGGCACAGCAGTACCTGGGCGTGCCGTACGTATGGGGCGGGGCGAGCCCCTCCGGGTTCGATTGCTCCGGCCTCGTGGTCTACGTCTACGGCCGGCTCGGCGTCTCGCTGCCGCACTACACCGGCGCGCTTTGGACGGCTGGCTCGCGGGTCAGCAGCAGCCAGCTGGCGCCCGGCGACCTCGTCTTCTTCTACGCCGACCTGGGGCACGTGGGCATCTACATCGGCGGCGGCCTCTTCATCCATGCGCCGCACACGGGCGACGTGGTCAAGATCTCGTCGCTCTCCGACCCCTGGTACTCGAGCGTCTACATGGGCGCTGTGCGTATCTCAGGTTAAGAGGACGTAAGAAGTCCGTGGGGAACGGCTGTACCCCCTGGTAAGTCCTCGATACGGCGGATAAACTGGGTTTGCGAACACCGCGATTCGGGGATGGTTTCCCGACGTGGCCGACCGTAACCTGGTCGTCACGGCGCCGGGGTCTCACCGGGGCAGGGTGGTCTGGAGCATGCCTCCAATCCGACCTCAACCGGGGTGACGTAGAAGAGATCGATATCCGAGCGGGAATATTCCGCCGGAGGCGAACGTTAGTGAGAACGCGGCCGGGCTTGGCGGGCTGCCAGACGAGAAGTTTTCGAGGGAGTTGATACTTATGACTGACCAGCTGGTCATCGAGCCGGAAGCGCGGCTCTTGGTCGAGCTTGGGCAGGAGCGCGGGGTGCTGTACGAGGACGAGCTTGCGGCTTTGGCGCAGGAGATCGACCTCGACGCGGATGACATCCAGGCACTGCGCGACGAGCTGGCCGGACTGGGCGTCGACATCGTCGACCCGCCGGCTCCCGAAGAGCGCGTCGAGGTCGTCGACGTCGAGATCACGACCACCAACAGCCTCGACCTGTTCCTGCGTCAGGCGGGTCGCTACCCGCTGCTGACCAAGGACGAGGAGGTCTCGCTGGCGAAGGCCATCGAGAGCGGCGACCTGGTCGCGAAGCGGCGCATGATCGAGTCGAACCTGCGCCTGGTGGTCTCGATCGCGAAGCAGTACCGCGGCCAGGGCGTGCCCTTCCTCGACCTGATCCAGGAGGGCGTGCTGGGGCTGAACCGTGCCGTCGAGAAGTTCGACTGGCGCCGTGACCTCAAGTTCTCGACCTACGCCACGTGGTGGATCCGCCAGGCCGTGCAGCGGTCGATCGCCAACAGCGGTCGCACCATCCGGCTGCCCGTCCACGTCTCCGACCGGCTGCGCGCGATCGAGCGGTCGCGGCGGTCGCTGGAGGCGAGCCTGGGTCGCGAGCCGACCGACGACGAGATCGCGAAGGCGGCCGAGCTGACCGTCGACGCCGTCGCCGAGACGCTCAGCCTGGCCCGAAAGACGGTCTCGATGCATGAGCCGGTGGGCGAGGACGGCGACTCCGAGCTGGGCGACATGATCGCCGACCCGGATGCCGGCAACCCCGAGGAGCTGGCCGAGGCGCAGCTGCGACACGAGAAGCTGCGCGAGGGCCTCAACCGGCTGGGCGAGCGCAAGCGCCTGATCCTGGAGCTGCGATTTGGTCTGGACGGCAACGATCCTCGTAACCTCGAGGAGATCGGCCGTATCGTGGGTCTGACCCGCGAGCGCGTCCGCCAGCTCGAGGCGGAGGCGCTGCGCGAGCTGGCCGCTTCGGCCGACATGCAGCCGCTGCGCGCCGCGTAGCACCCAAGGCACAGCACGACTCCCTCTCGACGGCCCTCCCTCACCGGGGGGCCGTCGTCGTTTCGCGGCCTGCCAGGTCTACGATTGAGCAAGTGATTGAGGTGCTGGTGATCGCCGGCCCAGCCGGTGTGGGAAAGACCGCGACCGCGAACGAGGTGTCCGCGCAGCTGCGTGCCGCGGATGTGCCGCATGCGGTCGTGGACACCGATGCGTTGGACGATGTCTACCCGGTCCCCGCCGATCAGCAGGAGCTGACCGAGCGTCACCTCGCCTTCATCTGGAAGAGCTTCCTCGGGCGTGGGACTCGAAGGCTGATCCTGACCGGCGTCTACATGCACCGAGACTCGGAGCTCACGTGGATCCGACGGGCGACCGCGCCCGACAGGCTCACCCTCGTGCGGCTGACCGCGGCCGAGGCGACCCTGGCGCAGCGTGTTCGCCGGCGCGAAATCGGCTCCGCCCGAGACGGGCAGCTGATTCGCACGCTGCAGCAGATGAGAGAGCTGGATGAGCAGCAGCGGCCGGATGTCCATCTGCTGGATACCGAGCGGCAGTCGGTCGTCGAGGTCGCACGGCGGATCGGCGCGATTCTCGGCTGGTGAAAGGGCCTCTCGGCGCTGGATCCCGCCCTGATCCGCGCGGGATCTTGCGACATTCGTCATAAACTCCTCGCGGCGACAGTCGAGTACCGGAGACGTGTTCAACAAGCAGGCACTCCCCGATCACATCGCCGTGTCGCAGCCTCGCGTCCATCCGGCATCCGGCGCAGACGAGGCCCCTTGACGGTTGACCTGCTCCCTCTGCTGCTCGCCGAGACGCGTGACTACGCCATCTTCACGCTCGACGTCGAGGGCAACGTCGCGACATGGAACGCCGGTGCGCAACGCTTCAAGGGCTACTCGGACGCCGAGATCATCGGCCGCCACATCTCCGTGTTCTATCCGCCCGAGGAGATCGCGTCCGGCAAGCCCGACGGTGAGCTGGCGACCGCGATCGCCGAAGGCCGGATGGAGGACGAGGGCTGGCGGGTGCGCAAGGACGGAACGCGGTTCTGGGCGAGCGTGGTGATCACCGCCCTGCGCGATTCCGACGGCACGCTGCTCGGCTTTGGCAAGGTCACGCGCGACCTCACCGAGCGCAAGCGATCGCAGGAGATTCTGGCCGCCGCGCACGAACAGGCCGTCGAAGCTTCGCGGCTGAAATCCGCGTTCGTGGCCAACATGAGCCACGAGATCCGCACGCCGCTGAACGGCGTGATCGGCATGGCCGGTCTGCTGCTCGCGAGCAACCTGGACGCAGAGCAGCGCGAGTATGCCGAGGCGGTGCAGACGTCAGGCGACGCACTGATGTCGGTGATCGAGGGCATCCTCGACTTCTCAAAGATCGAGGCCGGCAAGATGGAGCTCGACAAGGAGATCTTCGACGTCCGCGAGCTGGTCGACTCGGCCTGCGCGATGCTGGCGACCCAGGCTGCCGACAGCCAGATCGAGCTCATGTGCTGGGCCGAAAGTCGGGTTGCGCAGCGCGTCTACGGTGACGGCCCGCGTCTGCGTCAGATCTTGGTCAACCTGCTCACGAATGCCATCAAGTTCACGGCCGAGGGCGAAGTCGTCCTGCACGTCACCGAGCATCGCGTGGGCGGGCAACCCGGCCTCCGCTTCCAGGTGCGGGACACCGGCATCGGCATCGACCCATCGGCAACGGAATGGATCTTCGATTCCTTTGCCCAGGCCGACGGCTCGACGACGCGACGCTACGGCGGAACAGGCCTTGGACTGTCGATCTGCAAGCGGCTGGTGGAGCTTATGGGCGGTCAGATAGGGGTCGAGAGCACCCCGGGTGTGGGCAGCACGTTCTGGTTCACGGTCGCCGTCGAGGCGGCCGAATCCAACCAGAACGCACTCGAACCGACCAGGCCCCGAAATGTCAGAACGCTCGTTGTCGACGACAACCAGACGAATCTGGCGATCCTCGAACACCAGATATCCGCATGGGACATGACGTGCACGAAGGCGTCGAACGCGCACGCTGCGCTCGTGATCCTCCGCGCCGCCGCGAAGTCCCTGCGCCCCTACCGCCTGGTCGTGCTGGATTCCAGAATGCCGCAGATGAGCGGCCTGGAGCTGGCCACCGCGATCAGAGCCGACGGGTCGCTCGACGGCATCCGGTTGCTGATGATGACGTCATCGGGCGCGGGCCGGACGACGGCAACCGACGCCGGCATCGACGGGTTCGTCACCAAGCCCGTTCGTCAGACCAGCCTGCTGGGCGAGATCATGCGCGTCTTGGACACGGACGCCTCGCCCGATCGGCCGATAGCCGCCGGCGTTCGTCTGGTGGAGATGACGCGGCGGCCATCGGTGCTCGTTGCCGAGGACAACCCGATCAATCAGCTCGTCGCGCGACGGCTGCTCGAGAAGCGCGGATGCCAGGTCGATATCGCCGCGGACGGTCGCGTCGCGCTCGACAGGCACGCGCACGGGCACTACGAGATCATCTTCATGGACTGCCAGATGCCCGCACTCGACGGGTACCAGACCACCGCCGAGATCCGCACACGCGAGGGCTCCGACCACCACACGCCGATCATCGCCATGACCGCGCAGACGATGAAGGGCGACCGCGAACGCTGCCTCACCGCGGGCATGGACGACTACCTCTCAAAGCCGCTCGACACGGCCCTGCTGGACGAGATCCTGGTGCGCACGCTTCATCCCGGCCAGGCTGCGCCTGATGCCATCTCCGCACCATCCGAGCGCCTCGAGGCCGACCCGGGCACATGCCTGCTTGACCGCGCCCAGCTGGATGATGCCTGCGATGGCGACGATGAGTTCCGGCAGGAGCTCGTCGAGAGCTTCCTCGGCCACACCCACGACGCCGTCGCCGAGCTGTGCCACGCCCTGGAGAGGAATGATCTCGAGGCGGCCCAGCTCGTCTCCCACAAGCTGACCGGGAGCGCTGGGACGCTGGGCGCGAAGCGACTCTCAGATCTCACGCGCCGAATCTGCGATGACGTCACCGGGGGCCACGCGATCGACGGGCCGGGATACCAGGCCGAGCTGCAGCGCGTCCACGCGCTCACCGCCGCTGCATTCGCCGCAGTCGGGCGGCCCTGAGGCAGCCTGAGAACTTGGTTCTAGAGCACGTGTGGGACGTGGTGCTTCCACTCGACCGCCGCGACTCGGGCGGAGATGCGGGCGGCCACCTCGGGGGCGACGCCGGTTCGCTCGGCCGCCTGCTCGGCGTTCATCCCGAGCTGCTCCATGCAGACCATCACCAGGTCGGCGTCGTGGTAGCTGAAGCCGAGCTCGTCCTCGTCCGTCTGGCCGCCCCACAGCCCAGCGGTGGGGTGCTTGGTGATCACCGACTCGGGCTGGCCGAGCACCCGCGCCGCCGACCGCACCTCGGTCTTGTAGAGATCCCAGATCGGCTCGATGTCGGACGCCGCGTCGCCGAAACGCGTGAAGTACCCGAGGTGGTACTCGCTGCGGTTCTCCGTCCCCAGCACCAGCCCGCTCAGCTCCTGGGCGAGGTCGTAGATCGCGATCATGCGGCAGCGGGCGCTGGCGTTGCCAAACCGCAGCGCGTCCTCGTGCACGGTCGGCCGTAGCTCCGCCACGCCCTCAAGCATCGGCTCGATCGACGCCGTCAGCAGGTTCTCCGGCGGCAGGCCGGCGGCGACCGCGCTGGCGGCCGCGTCATCCAGGTGCACCTGCTCGGTGTGCCGGGAGGGCAGCCTGATCGCGGTCACCTGCTCGGGGCCGAGCGCGCGGGCGGCGATCGCGAGTGCCACCGCCGAGTCGATGCCTCCCGAGAGCCCGATCACGGCCCGGCTGCGGCCGGCCGCTTCGACCACATCCCGCAGCCGGCGGGCCTTCTCATCCAGCAGCGGCGCGAGCTCGCGCTCGTCGCGCAGCAGGCGCACCCGGTCGAGACGGCCGCCGGTGGCGCGGATCTCGGCCAGCGCGCGGGCGCCGTCGCCGGGCTCCGCGTCCACGGCCGCCACCGCGTCGACCAGCACCGTCGTCTCGAACCCGGCCCGGATCGCGTCCAGCGCCGTGGCGCGGACGCAGTAGTCGGTGGCGAGGCCCGCAACGACCACACGCTCGACGCCTCGCTGACGCAGGTACTCGGCCAGCTCCGTGCCGTCGAAGCCGGAGTACTGCTCGCGGTCGCGGTCGCCGCCCTTGTCCTGGACGAGATCGAACGGAAGCTCGGCCACCGACGGATGCAGCTCGGCGCCGGGGGTGCCCGTGATGCAGTGCGCCGGCCAGCGGCCGCCGCGCGCGCTGAACGAGCAGTGGTCGGCGGGGTGTGAGTCTCGGGTGGCGACCAGCGTGCCGGCCGACCGCGCCGCCTCGGCGATCAGCGGCGCCAGGCGATCGCCGCCGGCCACGCCCAGCGCTCCGCCGGGGCAGAAATCGTTCTGCACGTCGACGACGATCAGCGCAGTGGTCGGGTCGGGTGTGGTCATGACAGAGCCTCCTTCAGCGCCGCCAGGCGGGGCGAGAGCGCGGTTGGCACGGTAGCCGGATCGCGCAGCCGGCGGCTCGCTTCGGGAAGAGCCGCCAGCTCGGCCGCGGCGCGGTCGCGGATCTCGTCCAGCGAGGGTGCCGGCAGCTCGCGCACGCCGGCTTTGACCACGGGCTCCAGCAGCCGCCGCCCCGGGAGATCCTCGTCGGCCAGCCCGATCACGTCGCCCTCCGGGGAGCGGAACACCTGGTGTCGGCCGGGCAGCGAGGCTTTGTTCAACGAGGTCTTCATCACCGGCCGGCCGGCGCTCTCGACCAGCTTGTAGACGCCACCCAGCGCAGCCACGTCGCCACCGGTGACCAGCTGCGTGCCGACGCCAAAGCCGTCGATCGGCGCGCCGCGGCCGACCAGCCGCTCGATCTCGTACTCGTCCAGGTCGCCCGAGCAGAGGATCCGCGTCGTGGCCAGCCCGGCCTCGTCCAAGAGCGCCCGCACGCCGCGCGACAGCGTGTCGACGTCACCGGAGTCGAGCCGCACCGCCTGCAGCGGCACGCCCGTCTCGCGGGAGGCGAGGATCGCGTTTCGGGCGCCGACCAGCGTGTCGTAGGTGTCGATCAGCAGCGTTGCGCGCTGCGGCTGGTCTCGCAGGTAGGCGGCAAACGCGGCCAGCTCATGGTCGAAGCCCATCACGAAGCTGTGAGACGTCGTCCCGGTGGTCGGTATCCCCCACTCGAAGCCCGCGGCCACGGTCGCCGTGGCGGTGCAGCCGCCGATGTAGGCAGAGCGGGCCGCCAGCACGCCCGCCTCCGCGCCGTGCGCGCGCCGGAAACCGAAGTCGACCACCGGCCGGCCCGCGGCAGCGCCCACCAGCCGCGCCGCCTTGGAGGCGATCAGGGTCTGGAAGTTGAGCTGGTTGAGGATGTACGACTCGGCCAGCTGGCAGACCATACGGCCGCCCTCCACCCGCAGCAGCGGCTCGCCGGCCTGCACCATGCTGCCCTCCGGGACGGCGTGCAGGTCGCCGTCGAATCGCAGGCCGGCCAGCCGGGCGAGCAGCCGGGCACCGCAGATCGCCTGCCGCTCGAGGTACTCGAGCGCCGGTTGGTGGAAGCGCATGTCGGCCAGGCGGTCGATCGCGCTCTCCAGGCCGGCCGCGATCAGGTAGCCGCGGTGCGGCGGCAGCCGGCGCACGAACATCTCGAACGCGACGCGGTCGTCGGCCGTGCCCTGGGCGACGTGCGAGTCGGCCATCGTCAGCTGGTATTCGTCCAGCATCAGCTCGCCGGGCGGGGATGTCATGTCGCCCGCCGGTAGCGTGCGCTCTCGGCCAGGATCATCGGCGCCCGCTCCGCGTACCGGTACAGCGTGGCCGGGCGGCCGCCGGTGGGGCGCTCGCCGGCCTCGGCCAGCACGCCCCAGCCGAGCGCGATGCGGCGGAAGTTGTTGGGCTCGAAGGCGCGGCCCAGTCCGGCCTCGTAGACGTGCCGCAGCTCCGTCATCGTGAATCGCTCCGGCAGCAGGCTCCAGGCCACGTTCTGGTACTCGAGCTTGTGCGCCAGCCGGCGGCGCGCGTACTGAAGGATGTAGTCGTGGTCAAAGGCCAGCACCGGCCCGCGCTCGATCTCCTCGAGCAGCGGATCGAGTCGCCGCCACACCGCCTCGCGCGAGTCGGAGCCGGGGCGAAGCGCGACGCGAGCGGCATCCACCAGCGCCAGGTAGCAGCACGAGATCACGCGCCCGCGGGGATCGCGGTCGAGCTCCGAGAAGGTGGCCAGCTGCTCGGTGAATGCATCGGTGACGCCGGTCTCCTCCCGCAGCTCGCGCTCGGCGGCCTGCTCAAGCGTCTCGTCCTCGTCGAGGCCGCCGCCGGGCAGCGCCCAGTAGCTCTCGTAGGGCTCGAACCGGCGCCGAACCAGCAGCACTTGCATCGCGCCGTCCAGGAACGCGAACGCCGCCACGTCCGCCGCCACCTTGGGATATGCACCTTCCGTCGCCACTTATAGACCTCGTGACGAATATAGCAGAGAGCACCCATCCTTTTGGGCGCTGTCAGGTGCTCTGGGGCCTTCAGGCGCTGGGGGAGATCAGCACCGTGCGGGTGGTGGTGTAGAACTCGCGCGCCGCCCGACCCTGCTCGCGAGGACCGTAGCCCGAGGCCTTCTCGCCGCCGAACGGGACGTGCAGGTCGACGCCGGACGTGGGCTGGTTGATACGCACCAGACCGGTGTCGAGATCGCGCGTCAGCGCCAGCACGCGGTCGAGGTCGCGGGTGTAGACGGCGGTCGAAAGCCCGTACCGGACGCCGTTGGCGAGCGCCACGGCATGATCGGCGCTGTCGGCGCGAAGCAGCGCGCAGACCGGCGCGAACACCTCCATCTGAGCGATCTCGGCGCCCGCGTCGTCGACCTCGATCAGGGTCGGATGCAGGTAGTTGCCGGGCGCGTCGAGCGCCGTGCCGCCGGTGATCACGCGCCCGCCGTCGGCGACGGCTCGGGCCACGGCCGCCGTCGCCGCGTCACGCGCGGCCGGAGTGATCAGCGGCCCGACCTGGCAGCTGGGCTGGCTGGGATGCTCGACCACCAGGCCGCGCACCGCCGCCGTCAGCGACTCCAGCAGGGCCTCATAGACCGGCGCCTCGCAGATCACGCGGCTGGTGGCGGTGCACTTCTGGCCGGCGTAGCCCATCGCCGCCGAGGCGATCATCGCAGTGGCGGCCCCGATGTCCGCGTCGGCCAGCACGATGGCCGCGTTCTGGCCTCCCATCTCGCACTGGGCGGCCGCCCCGCGCTCGCACAGCTGCACGGCGACCGTGAGGCCGACCCGCTCCGACCCGGTGAACGAGACGGCGGCGATGCGGGGGTGGGCAACCAGCGCAGCGCCCGTCTCGCCGTCGCCCTGCACCAGCTGCAGCACGCCCTCGGGCAGCGTCGCCGCCAGCAGCTCGTACAGCTGCTGGGCGCAGGCGGGTGCCAGCTGCGATGGCTTCCAGACGCAGGCGTTGCCGTAGGCAAGGGCGGGAGCGAGCTTCCAGACCGGAATCGCGATCGGGAAGTTCCAGGGCGTGATCAACCCCACCACGCCGCGGGCGGCGCGGCGGGTGACGAGCAGCGAGCGGGCATCCGCGGAGGGATACGACTCGCCCTCGGGGTCAAGACAGACCTGCGCGTAGAAGCGCAGGATCGCGACCGCTCGGGCGACCTCGCCGGCCGACTCGACGATCGGCTTTCCGACCTCGCGGCAGATCAGGTCGGCAAACGCCTGGGAGCCGGCGGCCAGCGCGTCCGCGGCCGTCCGCAGCGCCTCGCCGCGCGCTGCGGCCGGCAGCCCCCGGAACGCGTCGGCCGCGCCGTCGGCTCGGCGGACGGCATGATCGACGTCGATGCCTCCGGCGGGCGCGAACCGGCCCACGATGTCGTCGGCACGCGCCGGGTTGCTGCTGATGATCTCGGCCGGATCGAGCACCGGAGAGGACTCGGCCACGCGGCGTTACTTGCTGACGTGAACGATCAGGGCCAGCAGCAGCAACAGGGTGACCAGGGTCAACACGACCCACCAGCGCGAGGTTGATCTGTCGGTCATGGCATCCTCTCCGTCGTCATCGTCGGCGCCAGTCTACCGGGCGCCGCGGCGGCGGGTACGGCTACGCCGCGTGCCGGCTGCCGACCGCAAACGAGGTGCGGCCGCGACCGCTGCGCTTGCTGGCGTACATGCCCGTGTCCGCGGCGGTGACCAGCGCCTTGGCGTCGGTCGCGTCGTCGGGGAACAGCGCGACGCCGATGCTGGCGCTGGCCTGGAACTCGCGCCCGCCCAGCAGGCACGGCTTCTCGAACGCATCCTGGATGCGCTGCGCGACCGCGGCCGCGACCGTCGGTGCGACGTCGGCGGGTAGGTCGCCCAGCACGACCACGAACTCGTCGCCACCCAGCCGCACCACCAGGTCTCCCGACCGGGCCGCCTGCCGCAGCCGCAGCGCGACCTCTCGCAGCAGCTCGTCGCCGGCCTCGTGGCCGAGCGTGTCGTTGACCTGCTTGAAACGGTCGAGATCCATGTACAGCAACCCGGCCGCGTTGCCGTCGTGGCGTGCGCGCACCAGCACCAGCTCGAGGTGCTGCTCGAACATCGCTCGGTTGGGCAGCCCGGTGAGCTTGTCGTGGTAGGCCATGAACGTGACCTGCTCCTCGCGCAGCTTGCGTTCGGTGATGTCGCGCACGAACACGTTCACCGTCCGCTCGCCGCCCACCAGCACCTGCCACAGGGTCAGCTCGGACGGGAACTCGCCGGCGTCGCGGTGACGGCCGACCAGCTCCAGCGTCGATCCCTCGCCCCGCTCGGTCAGCATTCGCATCGCGCCGGCCAGCAGCTCCTGGCTCTGGTCGGCGGCGACCAGGTCGAGCAGAGGCTGCCCGATCGCCTCCTCACGGTCGCAACCGAACATCCGCTCGGCGGCGTTGTTCCACTCCACGATCACGCCCTGCTCGTCGGCGGCCAGGTAGGCGTCGCTGGTCGTCTCGATGATCGAGCGCGCCCGCTCCTCGCTCTCGCGCATCCGCAGCTCGGCGCGCTTCAGGCCGCTGATATCGGCGTCGCGGATCTGGACTCCGATCTGCACGCCGTGCTCGTCCAGGATCGGACTGCCCGAGCTCCAGCACCACTTCTCGGTTCCGTCGCGGTTGATGATGCGAAACTCGGCGCCCGAGTAGTCGTCGCCGTCGAACAGGCCGCTCCACAGCCAGCGCATGCCGGCCTCGTCGTCGGGGTGCACGTCGTCGACGAAGTTACGCTCGAACAGCTCGGCGGTCGTGAAGCCTGTCAGCTGCTCGAACGACGGCGTGACGTACTGGAGCTTCCGATCCATCCCGTACACGAAGATCACGTCGGTCATGTTGTCGGTGATGGTGCGCAGCAGCCGCTCGGACTCGACCACCGCGCGCTCCGACTCGATCCGCTGGGTGATGTCGACGGAGGTGCCGAGGAAGCCCTCGACGTTGCCGTGGCGATCATGCAGCGCAACCGCCGTCTCATGCACCCACTTCTCCTGGCCGTCCGATCGCCGGAACCGAAACTCCATCGAGAACCGCTGGCCGGCGGCCGTCGCGCGCAGCCACTCCCGGGTGGCCGGCTCACGATCGTCCGGGTGCACGGCGAGCGCCCAGCCGCGACCGGCCGCCTGTTCAACGTCAAGTCCGGTGATCTCGCTCCAGTGCTCGTTGACGTAGACGACTCCGCCGTCAGCGTCCGTACGGAAGATGCCGACCGGTGCCAGCTCGGACAGCGTCCGGAAGCGCTCCTCGCTGTCGCGCAGCGCGGCCTCGGCGACCCGCTGATCGGTCACGTCCTGGCCGATGCTGGCGGCGCCGAACACGCTGCCATCACCGTTTCGCAGGATCGTGTTGCTCCAGGCGATCAGCCGCACGTCGCCGGCATGCGTCTCGATCGAGTTTTCGTCATGGCGAACGATGCGGCCCGCCCGCAGCTCAGCGAAGAAGTACTCGACCACGTCGGCGTCGGAGTCGGCGCTGAGCGTCTCGATCCAGTCGTGGCCGACCAGCTCCTGCGGTGTGCGCCCGCTGGTCGCCGCCAGCGCCTCGTTGATGTAGACGATCTTGCCGTCGACGGAGGTGATGGTGGCAAGCAGATCGACGGTGTCGAACACGTCGCGGAGACGCTGGTCGGAGGCGCGCACGGCGTCGTCGGCGCGCTTGCTCTCGGTGACGTCGTTCATGACACCCTGGTAGCCGCTGCCCTCGGGCAGCGCCGCGGCGGTCACCCGCACCCAGCGCAGGTCGCCCGTGCGGCTGACGATGCGGTACTCGGCATCGAAGCCGGTCGGCGTGTCGGCCGTGCGCTCCCAGGCCGCAACGATGGCATCCCGGTCTTCGGGGTGGATGAACTCGGTCATACCGGCCACGTCGAACTCGTTCGAGGTGATGCCGAGGATCTCGAGTACACGCGGGTTGGCGTAACAGGTGTCGCGAACGGGATCGACCTGGAAGACGCCGACCGGAGCGTTGTCGGCCAGCATCCGGAACCGCCGCTCGCTGACGCGCAGGGCCTGCTCGGCGTGGCGGCGGTCGGTGATGTCGGTGATGGTGCCCTGGAACCCGATCAGCTCGCCGTCGCCGTCCCACATCGGCACCGCCCGCGTCTCGACCCAGCGCAGCTCGCCGTCGGGCCGAACGAAGCGGTACGCCATCTCGATCTGCCGCGGCTCGTCGGCGGCCGCCTCCCACGCTGCCAGAACCCGCTCGCGATCGTCCGCGTGGATCGAGGGAGACCAGCCCTGCTGGCGGATCTGCTCCGAGCTGGTGCCGACGATCGCACAGGCGGTCTCGTTCGCGTAGCGGTACCAGCCGACCGGGTCGGTGCGGAAGATGCCGATCGGCGCATGCTCGGCCAGCAGCCGGAAGCCGTTCTCGCTGCGGCGCAGCGCGACCTCGGCGGTGCGCCGCTCGGTGATGTCCAGGAGCACGCCCTGACGGGCGATCACCCGCTGCTCGTCGTCGAAGATCGGCTGGTCGCAGTCGGACACCCAGACGATGCGGTGGTCGCCGGTGATCAGCCGATACTCGAGGTTCAGCGGCCACGGATCGGCGATATGCGAACCCCACTCCTCGACCACCCGCTCGCGGTCGTCGGGATGCACCCAGCGCTGCCAGAGCCCGGCGGCCAGCCACTGCTCCGGGCTGTGGCCGAACACGGCCTCGATCTGCGGCGAGACGTAGTCCAGCGCGCTGCGGCCGGCGTCGATCCGGTAGCTGACCACCGGCACATTCTCGACCAGATCACGGTGCATCTCCTCGCTGAGCCGGATCCGCTCGGAGACGTGCGGCGCATCCGCGACGTCGCACAGCGCCTGGCGATCACCGCCCGACGCGAGCCGCCGAACGCGGTCGCCGTGGCGCGCGGCCTGTCGCAGCCCGAGCTGGGCGACGGCCGCCAGAGCGATGGCGATCGCGAGCCGGGCGCCGATCGCGAACATGTCGCGGCCGGGCTCGGACAGCTCGAAGGCGCCGTATGCGACGACCACGGCAGTGAGCGTGACGGGCGCGCCCCAGCCGCCCGCGACCGGCAGCATCGACGCGAACAGCCGTGCGACAGAGCGACGGTGGTTGGGCGACGGCTGTGGCTGGGGTTGGCTCATGCGGGACGTGCCGGCCAAACGGCAGGATGGCTCCCTCAATCGTCCGCCGGCGGGGGGAATTGAGGCTGAAAGGGACACAGACACGGTCTTTTGACGGCGTGGCGGGGGTGTCGCGAGGCGTGCCTCGCGCCGTGCGGGACATGACGGCGGGGAGCGCCGCCGACCAGGTGGGCGATGTCGCGGGCGAGACGCTGGGCGGGCGTTGCGTAGCGCACCAGCAGGCAGGCCGCTATCAGCGCCACCGCCACCAGGGCGACGTACTCGACCGTTGCCTGCGCACGCTCCACGCCGTAACGCTACGACGGCCGTGTGTGTCGCGGCTGTCACGGCCGGTGTCAAAGCGGCAACGATCCGCTCCGTGACGCCTTAGAATCCGAGCTGTCCCGAGGATCCGAGCGCCGTCAGCGCCAGGGCGGCCAGCACCGGCAGCAGCGCCGCCGGGACGAGCATCAGAACCACAACCAGCAGGATCCGGGGTGCCGCTGACGCCGCCCGCTCCTGAACCCGCAGCGCTCGCTCGGCGCGAGCCCGCCGCGCCTGCCGCCGCAAGCCGTCGGCCAGTGGCACACCAAGCCGGTCGCTGACGCGCAACGCGGCCGCCAGCCGGGTCAGCGACGCCGATCCGGTGCGCTCGGCAAGATCGCGCAGCTCATCGCCGCGCCGCCGGCCCAGCGCGAGGTTCGCACCCACCCGCTCGAACTCGGCTTGCAGCGGCCCGGAGCTGGCCTGGGCGGCGGCGGCCAGCGCGTTGTCCAGCGCGACGCCGGCGGCCACCGTCGCCGCGATCAGGTCAAGCGCGAGCGGCGCCTGGTTCTCGATCTGCTCGGCGCGTCGCGTCGCCTCCGACCGCAACCACAGGTCCGGGTAGAGCCAGCCGAACACCAGCCCTGCCAGCGTCAGCACGAGGCCGCTGGTTGATCCCGTCACCAGCAGTCCGGCGGCGCCGACCGCTCCGAACACCACGATCGACCCGGCACGGGCCTGAGACACGACCCTGTCGCTCAGCTCGAGCGGCAAGCCGGCCCGCTGGTACAGGTCACGGCGGTCGAATGGCGGCGCGGGGATTCGTGCTGCGAATGGCCCAATCGCTCGGCCGAGTGCCGCGAACGCGAGCAGCCGGTGCACACCGGAGCGCTCGCTGCGACCGTTGATCGCCCGGTCTCGCCGCCACGATCGCCACGCCTCGTCGACCAGCGCGACGGCCAGCACCAGGATCGCCGCCGCGATCATGCTGCGACGCGTGCCATGCGGCGGATCACCAGGAACCCGGCCAGCGTGAGAGCGCCGGACATGATCAGCGCACCCCAGCCGATCGGCGACGACAGCAACAGCCACACCGCATCTCGGTCGATCAGCCACAGGAACAGCACCGCAGCGGCAGGCATGCCGGCCACCATGCGCGCGGTGGCGCGAGCCTGTGCGGTGATCGCATCCGCCATCCGGCGTTGCCCCTCGCGCTCGACCAGGACATCGGCGAGGTCGTCCAGCAGCATGGCGAGATCCCCTCCCGTCCGGCTCTGCACCATGATTGCCGCGGCCAGCAAAGTGGCATCCTCGCCCAGGCCAAGGCCGGACAGCGCCACGCCGGGTGACGTCCCCAGCGCGACCGAATGGGCCACGCCGGCGAGCGCCGTTCGGATCGGATCGGGCATGTCGGAGGCCACGTCGGCAATCGCCTGCGAGAGTGCACGGCCGGCCCTCAGGTGAGCTGCCAGCTCGCCCAGGACGAGGTGCAGCTGCCGGCCGGCCCGCCGCCGCCGGCGGCGCTCGCGCCAGCCGGTCAGGCTCCGCACCGCTGCTCCACAAGGCGCCCCACCAGATCGAC
>JAWVEC010000185.1:0-3064 GCA_033856975.1 Gaiellales bacterium | reverse complement strand
GGCTCGAACAGCTGGCGGCGCCGCGGGACGACGTCCTCGCGTGCGGCCTGCGCCCGAGGCGGGAGCTGGGGGGGCGCGGCCGCGCGAGCGGCCGGCCGGCCGCTCGCGGCGCTACAGCTTCGCGCTGAACGTGTCGCAGGACGACGGGTCGCCGCCCCGGTATCCGGCCAGGAACCAGTGCTGGCGCTGCTGCGACGATCCGTGCGTCCAGGTCTCCCTGTTGACGCGGCCCTGGAACTCCTTCTGGATCCGGTCGTCCCCCACCGCCGCTGCGGCGTCCAGCCCGTCGGCGATGTCCTGCTGGGTGAGATCGATGAGCAGACCGGTCTGCGTCGCATGTGCCGCCCACACGCCGGCGTAGCAGTCGGCCTGAAGCTCGCTTCGCACCGACGCGCTCTGCGCGCCCTGGCGGTCGTTGCCGATCCGGGCGAGGGTGCCCTGGATGTCCTGGACGTGGTGGCCGTACTCGTGTGCAACCACGTAGGCCTGCGCGAACGGGCCGCCACGCGCGCCGAACTGTGTGCGCAGCTGGTCGAAGAACCCCGTGTCGAGATACACGTGACGATCGCCCGGGCAGTAGAAGGGCCCGGTGCTGGCGCTGGCGGTGCCGCAGGCGGTCGCCGTCTGACCGCTGAACAGCGTCAGCTTGGCCCGCGAGTAGGTTCTGTTCTCGGTGGCCGGCAGCTCCTTCGCCCAGAACCGCTGGATGCTGTTGACGTAGCCGACGATGCGGCAGTCCTCGCGGGCGTTTGCGTCGGCACCGGTGCGACAGCTCGTGGTCAGGTCGTTTGATCCGCCACCGCCGCCGCCCAGGTTGCCGGACAGCGCCAGCACCACCACGATCACCAGCGTGACCAGTCCCCCGCCTCCGCCGACGGCCATGCCGCGCGGCAGCGGCATGCCGCCGCCACCCCCACGACGGTCGTCGATCTGTGACGCATCCAGCCGCGCCTGGCGTCGGAATTTCACCGCGGCGGACGATACCCGCGCGGGCGCGGTCCGTAACCCGCCCTGCGGTCAGCTGCCGTGCGAGTGGGACGAGCCCTTGGCCGCGTGCTGCGCGGCACCGTGGTTCGCCCGCGCGACGGCGGACACGATCTTGCCGTGGTTCGGCCCCGGCGGCGTCTCGCGGGCGACCTTCGAGACGATCGCTCCATGATTCCCCGCCGCTCCCGCCTCCGATGACGAATCGCCGGATGAGGAGTCGCTGTCGGCAGGCTCCTGCTCGTGGCCGGCACCGGTGCTGCTCTCGGCCGCATCGTCACCGCCCGGGGTCTGGGCGGGCGCCGGCTTGGTGGCCGAGTGGCCACCGTGCGCGAGTGCCAGCCCACCGCCCAGCGCGAGCAGGGCGACGGCGGCAACCGAGCCGAGCAGCAGCCGCAGAGAACGTGTCATGTGCACAGTATGCACGTCGCGCCCGCCAATCACCAGCGCGCCCGGCTCTGTCAGGCCGCGCCCAGCGTGCGCGGCGCCTCCACCACGTCGCGATCTTCGACCGCGGCCAGTTCGGGCGCCTGCGGGACGCGCGGGACGACATCGACCGGTTCCAGCGGCGCAATCTGCTTGTCCGGGCCGACAACGCCGTGCTCCGAGAACCGGCGCGCGCTCACCAGCACCCGTGTCTCCAGCGATCCGACGGCCTGGTTGTAGGCCTCGACGGCTCCGCCCAGCCGCCTGCCGAGCCGCTGGACGTGCTCGGCGACGGTGCCGATGCGGGTGTGGAGATCGCGGCCAAGCTCGCTGATCTCGCGCGCGTTCTCGGCCACCTTCTCCTGCTGCCAGCCATAGTGCACGGCGCGCAGAAGCGCGATCAGCGTGGTCGGCGTGGCGATCAGCACCTGCTGGTCGACGCCCTGCTGGATCAGCGTCGGATCTGCCTCGAGCGCGGCGTTGTAGAAGTGCTCGCCGGGCAGGAACAGCAGCACGAAGTCGGGCGCCTCCGAGAACTGCGACCAGTAACTGCGAGCCGAGAGCTTGCGCACGTGGTCGCGCAGCAGCCGCGCGTGCTCGGCCAGGTGCCGCTCGCGGGCAGCGTCATCGGTCGCGTCATACGCGTCGAGGAAGGCCTGCAGCGGCGCCTTGGCGTCGACCACGACCTTCTTGCCGCCCGGCATGTTGACGATCAGATCGGGTCGCAGCGTGCGATCGGCGTCGTGCACGGTGACCTGCTCGGCGAAGTCGCAGTAGCTGACCATGCCGGCCATCTCGACCACGTTTCGCAGCTGCATCTCGCCCCAGCGACCGCGCGCCTGCGGCTTTCGCAGCGCGGCAACCAGCGCGCCCGTCTCGCCCCGCAGGCGATCCTGGGACATCACCATCGCGCGCAGCTGCTCGTCCAGCTTGCTGGTCGTCTGGAGACGGTCGCGATCGAGCTTCTCGAGCCGGTTGTCGACCTTGCCCAGCTGCTCGGTGATGGGAGCGACCAGCTGCGCGACCGCCTTCTCACGCTTCTCGAGCTCGCCGCGGGCCTCGCTCTGATAGGTGCCCAGCGTCTGCTTGGCCAGCGTCAGGAACTGCTCGTTGTTACTCCTGAGCGCGTCCGCCGAGAGCGCCCGGAAGCGATCCTCGGCCATGGCGCGCTCGCTCTCGAGCTTACCCTCGAGCCGCGACGCGTCGGATGCGAACTGGTCGCGCTCACGCCGCAGACCTGCCGTCTCGACCAGGCGCGGCCGCAGCGCCGCCAGCGCAAGGGCGCCTCCGATTGCGATTCCCACGATCAGCCACAGCATGTCCAGACCGTCCCTTCTCTTCACCGACGCCTTACACGGGCCGGACGAAGAAGCATTGCAGCAGGGTCGGACGGAACGCTCCGGAGCGCTCAGGGCGTGGAAGCAGGCGCCTCGTGGGCGAGATGCGGCAGCAGCCGGTCGAGCCAGCCCGGCAGCCACCAGTTCCACTGCCCCAGCAGGCTCATCGTCGCCGGCACCAGCACCAGCCGCGTGATCGTCGCATCGACCGCGATCGCGACCGCGAGCCCGAGGCCGATCTCCTTGATAGCCGGCACGCCGGTCATCACGAAGCTGGCGAACACGACGGTCATGATCGTCGCCGCCGACGTGATGAT
>JAWVEC010000184.1:0-7691 GCA_033856975.1 Gaiellales bacterium | reverse complement strand
CTCGCGGGGTTCGTGCCGTGCGCGGTGTCCGGGATCACGATCTTGCGCCGTCGGCTGTCCTCGCCACGGTCGGCGAAGTACGCGCGGAAGAGCATCAGCCCGGTCAGCTCGCCCTGGCTCCCCGCAGCCGGCTGAAGCGAGACCGCGTCGAGGCCGGTCACCTCGCGCAGGATCTCCTGGAGGTGCCACTCGAGCTCGAGCGTCCCCTGCGCCGCGTCGTCCTCGACAAGCGGATGGAGGTTGGCGAAGCCCGGCAGGCCGACCAGCCGCTCGTTGATGCGAGGGTTGTACTTCATCGTGCAGCTGCCGAGTGGGTAGAAGCCGGTGTCGATGCCGAAGTTGCGGGTCGAGAGCTCGGTGAAGTGACGCACCAGCTCCGGCTCCGCCAGCTCCGGCAGCCGCGGCGGGCTCGACCGCCGCAGCGCTTCGGGGATCGAGGCCGGCGCGACCTCGGGATCGGGCACGGCGGACGCCCGGCGACCTGCCTGGGAGCGCTCGTAGATCAGCTTCATCAGCTGCCCAGCTCCACGCCGACCGACTCCAGCGCCTCCGCCAGCCGCTCGATCTCGCCGAGCGTGCGCCGCTCGGTGAATGCCATCATCAGCGCGTCGTCGAGGCCCTCATAGTCACCGCCGATCGCGTAGCCGGGATGGACACCGAGCCGCTTGCAGCCGTCGATCACCTCGCGCGCCGGCCGCCCGGTGCGCACCACGAACTCGCGCAGGGTGGGCTGGTCGAAGGCCGCCGGCAGCCCCAGCCGCTGCTTCGCGTGCTCGGCCAGGGCGTGAGATCTGGCGCCAACCTCGGCGATTCCGGCCGGGCCGAGCCACGACAGGTAGACGAGGCCGCCCAACGCCAGCAGCGTCTGGTTGGATGTGATGTTCGACGTTGCCTTCTCGCGCCGGATGTGCTGCTCGCGGGTCTGAAGCGTCAGCACGTATCCGCGACGGCCGTCACGGTCGTTGGTCTCACCGACGATCCTGCCCGGCAGCTGGCGAGCGTGAGCCATACGGGCGGCCAGGAAGCCGTAGTGCGGTCCGCCAAATGAGAGGTAGTTTCCGGCCGGCTGGCCCTCCCCGATCGCCAGCGCGCAGCCGTAGTGACCCGGCGCCTCCAGCACCCCAAGCGACATCGGGTCGACGTGAGCGACCGGCAGCGCGCCGGCCGAGGACGCCGCCTCGGCGAGCGCGGGGGCATCCTCGAGCACGCCCAGGAAGTTCGGCTGCTGAAAGATCACCAGCGCGGCACCCTCGGCCGCCTCGCGGATCAGTTCGGGGTCGGTCGCGCCGTCGCTGTGGGCGACCTCCACCACCTCCATGCCAAAGCCGGGCGCGAACGTGCGCACCACCTGCCGCGCCTGTGGGTTCAGCGTCTCGGCGACGACCACCTTCGAGCGGCCGGTGGCGAGCTTGGCCACGTAACAGGCATCGGCCGCGACCGTCATGCCGTCGTAGCCGGAGGCGTTGCTGACGTCCATCCCGGTCAGCTCGCAGATCGCGGTCTGGTACTCGAAGATGGCCTGCAGCACGCCCTGGCTCATCTCGGCCTGGTAGGGCGTGTAGGCGGTCAGGAACTCACCCCGCTGCATCACGGTGTCGACCACCGCCGGCACGTAGTGGTCGTAGATGCCAGCGCCCAGAAACGAGAGCTCGCGGCCGACGTGCACGTTGCGCTCGGCCAGCTCGGCCATATGCGCCGAAAGCTCCGCCTCGGACAGCGCCGGCTCGAGCGCGAGCGGCCGCTTCAGGCGCACGGCCTCGGGGATGTCCCCAAACAGCTGCTCGACCGAGTCGACGCCGATCGCCGCCAGCATCTCGCGCCGGTCGGAATCGGTGAGCGAGGTGAAGCTCACAGCGTCTCGATGTAGGCCTGGTAGGCGGCCGCGTCCATCAGCGAGTCGAGCTGCGATCGATCCGACAGCCGCACCTTGACCAACCAGCCGGCACCGTAGGGGTCGTCGTTGACGGTGCTCTCGCTCCCCTCGAGGGCGTCGTTGACCTCGGTCACCTCGCCCGCCAGAGGAGCGATCAGGGGCGAGACGGCCTTGGTCGACTCCAGCTCGCCGTACTCGCCGTCCTTGCTGACAACGGTACCGGCCGCCGCCGGGCTGTAGAACACGACCTCGCCCAGCGTGTCCTGCGCGTACCAGGTGATGCCAAACGTGGCATCGTCACCCTCGACCCGCGCCCAGTCGTGCGCCTCGTTGTAGTAGAGACCGTCGGGATAGCTCGCATCGCTCATTCGCTCGTCTCCTTGACGTACAGTGGCTTGGTGGCAATCGTGGCCGCCAGCGGGCGGCCGCGCACGTCGATCTCGATCGCGGTACCGGGGGCGGCGCCGTCGCCGGGCACGTAGCCCATGCCGATGCCGATGCCCAGCGAGGGCGACATGGTGCCGCTGGTGACGACACCGGCGGGCCGGATCGGCATCTCCTGCCGCGGGATGCCCCGATCGTCCATCTTGAAGGCGGCCAGCCGGTCGTGGCCGCCCGCCTCCCGCTGCTCGCGCAGGGCGTCCGCGCCCATGAAGTCCTTGGCATCGAGTGCGCAGACCCAGCTCAGGCCGGCCTCCAGAGCCGTCCGCTCCAGCGACAGGTCGTTGCCGTACAGCGGATAGCAGACCTCGAGCCGCAGGGTGTCGCGCGCGCCCAGCCCGCATGGCGTCGCCCCGGCCGCCACGATCGCGTCCCACAGCTCGACGGCGCGCTCGGCCGCCACCATCAGCTCGACCCCCGGCTCACCCGTGTAGCCCGTTCGGGCAACAACGGCGGCCACGCCGCACACCTCGACGCGCGCGAACCCAAACGGCGCCAGCTCGGGCAGCTCGACCAGGCCCAGCGCGCTGGGGCCCTGCAGCGCCAGCATCGCCATCTCGGACGAGCGGTCGTCCAGCTCCGCCTCGCCCGCCAGGTGGTCGCGCAGCCAGGCATGGTCGTCATCCACCCGCGAGGCGTTCACCACCAGCAGCAGGTGATCGTCGCCGAACCGGTAGACGATCAGATCGTCGATGGGACAGCCGCGCTCGTCCAGGAGCAGCGTGTACTGGGCGTGGCCGGCGGCGATCCGGCCGATGTCGTTCGAGAGCATGCGCTGCGCAAAGCCGAGCGCGCCCGGCCCGCGGAGCTCCAGTTGGCCCATGTGCGACACGTCGAACACGCCCGCCGCCGAGCGGACCGCCAGGTGCTCGGGGATGATCCCCTGGTACTGCACCGGCATCTCCCAGCCCGCGAAGGGGACGACGCGCGCCCCGGCCGCAACGTGGCGGTCGTACAGCGGTGTCCGGCGCAGAGCGGTCTCAGCCATCCGGAGGCGCAGTCTACACAGTGTGCGGCGATGAGCGCGGGCCGCCGGCGGCGCCACATACGTCGACCCTCGACCACACGTTCCGCGCGTCGATGGGGTCTGACCCCTACCCGAGACGCAAGCGGCCACTCGGACGGCCTCTGCCGCTGTCGGGCAGAGCCCTGGGGGTCTGACTCCGAATGGGGTCTGACCCCTCCTCGTGACGCAGGTGGCCGCTCGGACGGCCTCTGCCGCTGTCGGGCAGAGCCCTGAATTCAGCCGCGAGTGGCGCCACTGGCGCCCCGCACTTTAATTTTCGCGCAGGAAACTGGGAATCTCGAGCGCCTCCTTGGGCAGCTCGAACTCCCCCGTGCCGGTGTCCTCGAGCTTGCGTGCCGGCGTATCGCGGGTGCCGGTGGCGAACGCCGCCGCGGGACGCGAGCGTGACGAGCGGTCAAAGCCGGTGGCGATCACGGTCACGCGCACCTGATCGGCCATCGCCTCGTCGATCACGGCGCCGAAGATGATGTTGGCGTCCGAGTCGGATGCGCTGCCGATGATCTCGGCCGCCTCGTTGACCTCGAACAGGCCCAGGTCAGCGCCGCCCGTGATGTTCAGCAAGATCCCGGTGGCGCCCTCGACCGAGGCCTCCAGCAGCGGCGAGGAGATGGCGGCGCGGGCAGCCTCGGCGGCGCGGTTCTCGCCGCTGGCCAGACCGATTCCCATCAGCGCCGAGCCGGCCTCGCGCATGATGGTGCGCACGTCGGCGAAGTCGAGGTTGATCAGGCCGGGCACGGTGATCAGATCGGTGATGCCCTGCACGCCCTGGCGCAGCACGTCGTCGGCGATCCGGAACGCGTCGACGATCGACGTCCGCTTCTCGACCACCTGCAGCAGCCGGTCGTTGGGGATGATGATCAGCGTGTCGACCTTCTCGCGCAGCGTGCGGATACCCTCGTCGGCCTGGTCGCCGCGCTTGCGCCCCTCGAACGCGAACGGTCGCGTCACCACGCCCACCGTCAGGGAGCCCAGCTCCCGCGCGATCTCGGCGATCACGGGCGCCGCACCGGTGCCGGTGCCGCCGCCCTTGCCCGCCGTCACGAACACCATGTCGGCGCCCTTCAGCGCCTCCTTCAGCTCGTCGCGGCTCTCCATCGCGGCCTCGCGGCCGATCGACGGATCGGCGCCGGCGCCAAGCCCGCGCGTGATCTTCGAGCCGATGTGGATCTTGACGTCGGCGTCGCACATCAGCAGCGCCTGAGCGTCGGTGTTGACGGCGATGAACTCGACGCCGCGCAGGCCGGCATCGACCATCCGGTTGACCGCGTTGGTGCCGCCACCGCCGACGCCGACGACCTTGATCACTGCCAGGTAGTTGCCACTCTGATCCCTCATGGTTGTGATACCTCCGTCGCGGCACCGGCCGCCGCCTCAACCTGACGGTCAGCCTGAGAGTACTCCCAAAAACACGTTGAGCCCGCACGGCGGGCCGAATTGAACCGGCCGACGTGGGGCGCCGATGCCAGCGTACTCCCATCAACCCTGGGTGTCAAGCCGAACCTGATGGATACAACCCTCACCCTGTACTTGAGGTAGATGTGGATCGCATACCGTAAGCGGGACGCGACGGAGCCGATACGTCGATGTACGCCAGCTCGCTGCGTTGCGCACCCTGTATACGCCGCATCACGCGCTGCACAACCTCGAGCTTCAGGGCGAGCTGGCCGGTGTCTCCCAGCTTGAGCCGGATGTGATCGCCCACCACCGCGGTGATGGTTCCAGCCGAGGGGATCAGCTGCGTGATCCGCCCCACCCCGCTGCGGAAGCCTGGCGGGGTCGCCGCCAGCACCGCCAGCGCCGCGCGGATCCCCTCGTCCCCGTTGGCGCGTCCCACCGACAGCCCGGTGACGGCCGGCAGTTTCACCTGAGGCAACGCCCGTGGCGTGGCGGTGGTCGCCTGCAGCACGCGCCCGTCCTTCGAGATCAGGTAGCCCCGTTTGCCCGCCATCGCCAGCACCGCGGGCCGCTCGACGACCACGCGCACCGCGAGCGTGTGAGGGAACGCCCGGTCGACCGTCACCGACCGCACGTAGGGCATCTCCAGCAGCCGGCGAGCGACCGCGTCTCGGTCGACCTGGAGCAGATTCTTGCCGCCGGCGACCGACTGCACGGCGGTGTGGATCTCGCGGGCCAGCGCGGGCCGGGCGCCCTTCACGTCGACGCTCGTAACCGCGAACGCGGACGACATCGCGAGCAGCTTGTAGCCGCCCACGGCGACGATCACCGCCACCATGGCGAGCAGGACCGTCAGCCTCCTGCGACCCTGCGCGCGGACGAGCTCGCGCCGGCGATGCATGAAGGCGTCATCAATGCCCGAGACAAGCTGCACGAGCGGAGAGTTCGTCGGCGGCGAACCAAAACCTGCCCAGCGGCGAACGGAACTCATATGACCACTTCACGCAGCATCTCAACCTTGCTGGCCGCCGCAGCCCTGGCCGCCACGCTCGCCGCCTGCGGCGGCGGATCCGCCCACCCCTCCAAGGCGTCCTTCATCAAGCAGGCGGACGCGATCTGCCTGAAGGGGTCGGCCGCCCAGTCCGCGCTGTCACAGCCGAGCTCCAACGCCCAGCTGCCCGGCTACGTCAAGCGCGTCTATGCGATCGAGCGGGGCGTCGTCTCCGACGTGCGCGCGCTCAGGCCGCCGTCCGGCGACCAGGCGACCGTGGGCGCGATACTGGACAACGTCGACAAGGCGCTGGCCTTCGAGTCGAACGTCGAGGCGGCGGCTGCGACCGGCAACCAGTCGCAGATCAACGACGCCCAGGCGCTGGGCGCCAGGTACCTCAACCAGGCCAACACCACGGCCGCCCGCTACGGCTTCAAGGAGTGCGGCAACACCTGATCCGAATCAGTCGGCCGGCAGCGCGATCGCGCCCAGCAGCTGCACCTCGTGCTCGAGCGCGATGCCGAACTGCTCGCGCGCCCGCCGCCGCGCCTCGGCCATCAGCGCGATCACGTCGGCCGACAGGGCGTCACCGGTGTTCTCGATGAAGTTGGCGTGCACCGGCGAGATGCGGGCGCCCCCGATCTGCAGCCCCTTCAGACCGCACCGCTCGAGCAGCGTGCCGGCGGTCATATCGTCGGACGGGTTCTTCCACACGCTGCCGAACGTCCGCACGCCCGCCGGCTGGGCCTCCCGGCGCCTGCGCTGCATCTCGCGCACGGTTGCCGCGATCCGGTCGGGGTCGCCGGCCGTCAGCGCCACCGTCGCCACCGCCACCACCTCGTCCGCCGTCACGTTGGAACGCCTATAGCTCATCTCGAGCGCCTCCGCCCCGCCCTCGCGGCGGCCGGCATGCGACAACACCACCGCCTCGCCCAGCACGTCGCGCATCTCCCCGCCGTAGGCGCCGGCGTTCATCCGCACCGCGCCGCCGACCGTGCCCGGGATGGCGCAGCCGAACTCGATGCCCGACAGGCCCCACTGCGACGCCCGCTTGACCACCGCCGCCAGCGACGCGCCTCCGCCGCAGACGATCGCATCGCCGTCGCGCTCGATCGCGGCCAGCCCGCCGGCCAGCCGCACGATCAGCCCGTCGAAGCCCTCGTCGGCCGCGAGCAGGTTGGAGCCGAGTCCGATCACGGCCATCGCAAGGCCCTGCTGCGACCGCCACTCGAGCAGGCCGGCCAGCTCGCCGACGCTCTCGGGCCGGGCGAAGAACCGCGCCGGCCCCCCCGTGCCGACCGTTGTCAGACGCGAGATCGGGACGTCCTGCTCGACGCATCCGGGCAGCGTTGTCACGCCGGCTCCAGCAGCAGGTCTCCGACCCGGCGCACGTCGCCGGCGCCGACCGTCAGCACCATGTCGCCGGGTCGCATCCGCAACGCCAGGTAGCGGGCGCTGGCCTCGATTCCGGGCTGGTAGGCGAGCGGCATGCCGGGACGCGCCTCGCTGACGGCGTCGACCACCAGCTTGGCGGTCACCCCCTCGACCGGCTGCTCGCGGGCGGCGTAGATCTCGGTCACCACCACCTCGTCGGCGGACGCCAGCGACTTGCCGAAGGCGTGCGCCAGCGCCGCGGTGCGCGAGTAGAGGTGCGGCTGGAAGCAGACCACCACCCGGCCAGGCGTCCAGCCGCGGGCGGCGGCGATGGTGGCGGCGACCTCGGTGGGATGGTGGGCGTAGTCGTCCACGATCCAGGCGCCGTCGCGCAGCCCGCGCAGCTCGAAGCGGCGGCCGACGCCCGTGAAGCCGGCCAGCGCGGCGGCGGCATCGGCCGCCTGCACGCCGGCGGCGGCGTGCAGCGCGGCGATCGCGGCCGCGGCGTTGAGCGCGTTGTGCGCACCCGCCAGCTCGAGCGACACGTGCACCGGCATCCCCTCCGGCGTCCGCAGCCAGCAGCCGGTGCG
>JAWVEC010000183.1:0-4791 GCA_033856975.1 Gaiellales bacterium | reverse complement strand
GCGCCGCTTCTGCAGCTCGTTGACCTCGATCACCGAGGTCAGCAGCTGGAAGTGGTAGCCCGAGTTGCCGGCCAGCTGCTTGAGCGCCTGGACGTCCTTGGGGAAGCAGTTGTGCACGATCGTGCCGCCGGTGGTGACGAACGTCTCCGTCTCCGGCACCTCGATCGAGTAGACCTGCGCCTCGAGCGGCGCGCGCACGACGCGATCGACCGGCACCCAGGCGACGCGCTGACCCAGCGGCACCGGCTGCGAGCGCGGGCGCAGCACCCCGCCCAGCGGGTCGAGCCCGGGCGGGGCGTCGGTCAGCAGGCGCGGCACCAACGTGCCCTCGACCAGGTCGCCGGCCAGCCGCACGCTGGTGCGGTCGCCGACCAGGACCACGAACGGATGATCGACGGTCGCGGTCACGGTGGCGCCGTCGCGCACGTGCACCTGAACGCCGTCGCCGTCGTAGTCGCGCACGGTGATCGTCGAGACCGGCATGAACTGGGGCGTCTCGTCGCCCGGGTACCACGACAGCACCTCCAGCCGGTCGGGGCGCAGCACGTCGCCCTCGCCCCGGTCGTGGCGGCGGAACAGCTCCTCCAGCGAGACGTCCTCGACGCTGTCAGCGTGCCGCACCGTGACCTGCTCGTGGCCGGCCAGGCAGCTGCCGCCGTAACCGATGCCGGGCCGCAGGAAGTGACCGCCGATGCGCTCGTCGAGGCCCATCGCATGCGCGACCACCGAGACGTCCGCACCGACCTCCTCGCACACGTTCGCGATCTCGTTGATGAACGAGATCTTGGTGGCAAGGAAAGCGTTGCTGGCGTACTTGATCATCTCGGAGCTGGCCGGATCGGTGCGCACGACGGTCGCGTCGAGGTCGCCGTACAGCTCCGCGACGACATCGCCGTCGGCCTCGTCGAACGAGCCGATCACGATCCGGTCGGGCTCCATGAAGTCGGACACCGCCCGGCCCTCGCGCAGGAACTCGGGATTGGACACGTAGCCGACGTGCGACAGTCCACGCGCGTCCAGCTCTGCCCGCACCTTGTCGCCGGTGCCGACCGGCACGGTGCTCTTCATCACCAGCACGAACCGCTCACCGTCGCGCGGCAGCTCGTCGATCACGCGGCTGACCCGCGACAGGTCGGCGTCGCCGGAGCGCGTTGGCGGGGTGTCGACGCACACGAACACGACCCGGCAGCGCTCGAACAGGTCGCCGATCTCGAGCGTGAACGTGAGCCGTTCGCGGTTTCGCTCCAGCAGCCGCTCGATGCCCGGCTCGTAGATCGGCACCCGCCCCTCGCGCAGATCGGTGACGCGCTGGGGATTGATGTCGCGGCAGATGACGCGCTGGCCGAGGTCGGCAAAGCACGCCGCCGTCACCAGGCCGACGTAGCCGACCCCCAGCACGCCCACCGCGCTGACGGGATGACCGCTCACTTCACGGGCTTCAGCGAGCGTGCCACGGCGATCATGTCCTCGTTCGACATGTCGTCGCGCAGCGTGTTCTGCACCCAGTAGGCCGTGCCGTGCCAGATGAAGGCGATCATGTGGATGTGGGCGCCGTTGAAGTAGAACTTGTACTCGCGCCCGTCCAGCTTTCGCTGCTGGTCGGGGTTGGCCAGGATCGGGGCGTTGGTGAACCGCGTCTCCTCGATGCCCCAGTACGCGCCGGGCGTTCCGTTGTACCACCAGTAGGCGTAGGCCGAGTTGTTGCCGCCGCCGGCATCCCTGATGTTGTAGTAGCGAACGGGGGTGCCGACACCCGTCTGCAGCAGCGAGGCCGTCTGGCGCACGGTCGGGTAGAGCACCGGGAAGTTGACCGGGCCGTCCGCCTGCAGGAAGGGATCGCGGTAGGTGGTGGAGTCACGCACGATGTCGGCCGGCAGCCCGCCGGCGGAGACCTTCGAGGGCGGGTTCTCGGCCAGCGTGCCGTGGAAGTCCTTGCCGATCACGACCACCAGTCCGCTGACGGCGAACGCCGCGTAGGCCGGCGTCATCGGGTGCGTCTGTGAGGAGCCCAGGATCGTGGCCACGTCCTGCGCCGCGGTCTTGTCCTTGGCCCGGTAGTAGATCGCGTTCTGGGTGAACGAGAAGCTGGGCGCGGGCGTGGTCGAGACGGTGGCCGGGTAGCCCCAGGTCATCAGCGCCGTCCCCGCCTTTCCGGCCGAGCCGTCGGTACCGTTGCCGTTCACCACGGTCATGGCCACGCCGGCCGGGTCGGCCTTAGGCTTGAAAGCCGGGGGCGGCTTCTTGCCGCCGGTGTCCTTGCCGGGCAGCGTGTTCTTGGGGGTGACCACGCTATCGGGGTGCATGAACGCGAACACGGCCTGGCGCATCGCCTCAGGCGTCGCCTCGACGTAGGAGTTGGTGGCGTCGCCGGCCGTCTGGGCGTCCAGCTTGACGCTGATAACGCGGCCGCGGATCGAGTAGGCAGTGGTCGCGTAGGTGATCATGGTGCTGAGGCTGGGCGCACCATGCTTGCTGGTCACCTGCACGCTGTTCGCGATCGTCTCGGCGACGTGCTTGAAGGTGCTCAGCTGATCGAGCCCGATGCCGTGCAGTTGGCTCGCGGCCCGCTGCTCGAACGCCTTCAAGAAGACCTGCTGGCGGGCGTTTCGGTAGAAGTCGGAGTCGGTGTGGCGGTAGCGCGAGTAGGCCAGCCCGTTGAGTCCGTTCAGCTTCTGGTAGCCGGGCGCGATGTCGATCTGCGAGTACTGGTCGCCGCCTGCCACGTTGACGTGATGGTAGTACTGGTCGACCGGCACGTAGACGCCGCCAAACGCACCCACCAGCTTCTCGAAGCCGCTGAAGTCGACCGTGATCAGGTAGTTGACGTCGACGCCGGTGGCGTTTTCGACCGTCTGCGTCGCCAGCTTGTAGCCGCCGTCGGTGTAGGCGGCGTTGATCTTGTCCATACCGAATCCTGGGATTTCGACGTGCAGGTCGCGCGGCAGCGACAGCAGCGAGATGTACTTGGTGTGGGGATCGATCCGCACCAGCATCAGCGTGTCCGAGCGCGACGGCGCTCCCTTGCCGTCGCCCGAGCGGTGGTCGGAGCCGATCACCAGCGCGACCGTCGGCTGGTCGCTGGTGGGAAGTTCGTGGAGCGCAGCCTGGCTCTGCTTGACGCCGATCGAGATGTGGCCGACCTTGTCGACCAGGCCGTGCACCCACCAGCCCACCACCAGCGCCGCGATCAGCACCACCGCCGCCAGCGATCCGCTCGTCCACAGCACGATCCGCAGCCAGCGCGGCCGTCGCCGCTTGCTGCGACGCGTGTCATAGACGCTGCGGGGAGGCTTGCGCGGCGGAGCGCCGTCGCCTCCGCTGCCCATGCTGGCTGGTTGTGACGGCCGGTCTGGCGGCACACGTCTCCTTCAAACGAAGCGCCCGCGGTGTGCGGGCAAGGCGGCAGTATAAACCGGCCTTTCGGCGGCAAGGCGCCGATCACCTGCGCCGCGCCAGAGCTTCTAAGCGATCGCCAATCTGCGCGCGAACTCGACCAGGATCTTGCGGTAGCGGTGCAGCGACTCGATCTCGACGTACTCCTCGGGGCCGTGGTGGCCGGCGCCGGCCGGCCCGAACTCGATCGCGGGAATGCCGCGATCGAGGAAGAACACGGCGTCCGAGGCGCCGTCGCGACCGATCGCCGGCGCGTCGCCGCCCTCCATCGACCTCACGGCGTCGCGCAGCACGCGGACGTGCGGCTCGCCGGGATCGAGCGTCGCCGGCGGCAGCTCGTAGATCGGGGTCACCTCGCCACCCAGCGCGCGCACCTGACGCAGCACCTCCTCCGGATCCTGGTTGGGCAGGTAGCGGATGTCGACGGCCATCCGGCAGTGATCGGGCACCTTGTTGACGACGTCGCCGCCCTGGATGCGGCCGATGTTGATCGAGGGCCGGTCGTACAGCTCCGAGCGCCCGGAGGCGAACGGCAGCTCGAGGATCTGCTGGTACAGCGCAATCGCCTTCAGCACCGCGTTCTCGCCCAGCCAGGGAGTCGAGCCGTGGGCGGCGCGGCCCTCGACGTCGATCCTCAGCACCAGCACGCCCTTCGACTGGACGCCGATCTCGAGGTTGGTCGGCTCGCCGCAGACGACGAACTCACCAAGGTGCCCCTCGCCGGCCAGGAAGGCCGAGGCCTTGACCTTGGTCGAATCCTCGTCCGACTCCTCGTCGGGCACGATCAGGAGCTTCACCTTCAGGCCGGGGATGGTGTCCCGCGCCTGCGACAGGTCGGCCAGTGCGGCCAGCATGCCGGCCAGGCCGCCCTTCATGTCGTAGGCGCCGCGGCCGTACAGGCGGCCGTCCACCTGCCAGGGCGAGAACTGCTCACGGCGGGCCGGCACCACGTCCACGTGGGCGTTCCAGACCAGCGTCGCCGGCCCCTCGCCCACCGCCGCCACGATCGAGGGCAGGCCGTTCACCTCGTAGGTGCGATGCTCGATTCCCTGCCCCTCCAGCCAGCCTTTGAGAAAGCCCATCGCCGCCAGCACGCCTTCGGGCTGCGAGCTGTCGTAGGAGATCAGGCGTTCCGCCAGGGCGAGTTCATCTGCGGGGGTCACGGGCGCGATTGTAGGGCAGGTGCTCAGCGCTGACCGCGCAGGACCGGGAAGATTCCGGCCGGGTCGGCCGTCTGGACTTCCAGGATCGCCCGACGCGGGCCCTCCGTCGGGGGGAGGCCCGCTTCGGACGCCTTCAGCTGGACCGGCGCGCGGGCAGCACCAGTGGCCCGCTCTCGTACCAGGGGTAGACGCCGGTCAGAAGCAGCGGCATGTGCGCGAGCGTCCGGCACTGAAA
>JAWVEC010000182.1:0-9592 GCA_033856975.1 Gaiellales bacterium | reverse complement strand
TCGAGCGGCGGCCTCACCAACGGCGCCTCTCAGGGATCGGTGATGCTGGCCGTGTCCGAGCAGCAGAGCCTGTTCATCGCCAACGCGCTCGCCAACTCGTCGGGCGGACAGAGCTCGAACAACATCTGGCTTGCCCTGGTCGGCGCCGCCGGCGCGACCTACCAGCCGATCACCGTGCCGGAGCTGCCCGGCAAGTTACCCAACCACGGCCTCCCGGCCAAGTAAGAGGAGACGGACGATGCACAACGACCTGATTCGCGTTGCACTTCAGGGCGACGACGCCTCGCTCCGCGACCTGTTCGAGCGGTCGGGGATGGTCGAGATCGTCGATGCCAGTCCGGACGTGCTCGTCTGGACACTGCCCCATGACGCCGATGGGCTGCCTTCCGAGATGCGGATCGCGCTCGCCGACGCTCACGGTCCCGCCATCGTGGCGTTGACCGATAGCCATCCCAGCCGCTGGTTCGACGAGGCGCTGGCGCTGGGCGTGGACGAGGTGCTGTGCCTGCCCCAATCCCCGGAGTCGCTGGGGATGGCGGCGGCCAAGGCCCGCTCGATGCGCAGCCGTCGGGCGACCGCGGCCATCCTGCCGGCGTCGGCCAAGGGCAACCGCTCGGCGCACATCTTCACGGTGTTCTCGACCAAGGGCGGTTCGGGCAAGACCGTGATCTCGACCAACCTGGCAGTCTGCTTCGCCCGCCAGGGCAAGCGCACGCTGCTGATCGACTTCGACCTGCACTCGGGTGACGACGCGCTCGTGCTGGGCCTGTCGCCGCGCTGGACGATCCTCGACCTGGTGCAGTCGCCCGGCGACCTCGACGCCGAGAAGCTGGCCGGGTTCGTCACCCGGCACTCCAGCGGCGTCGATCTGCTGCCGGCCCCGACCCGGCCGGACGAAGAGGAGCTGGTCGAGATCGATCGGCTGGAGCCGCTGCTGGCGGTCGCCCGACAGAGCTACGACGCGGTCGTGATCGATACGTCGTCGCACTTCGCCCCGGCCACGCTGCTGGCGATCGACCACACCGACACGCTGGTGCTGGTCGGCGCCTCCGACGTGCCCACCATCAAGAGCCTCAAGATCGCGCTCGAGACGCTCGAGCTGCTCGAGATGAAGGTCAAGGACGTGCGCATCCTGATGAACCGGTCAGGCGCCCGCGTCGGCCTGGACGATCGTGACGTCGAGCGCACGCTGCGGCGAGAGATCACCTACGCGCTCTCGAGCGACAAGGCGATCCCGATCTCAGTCAACCGCGGTCAGCCCGTCGTCATCGACGCCCCCAAGTCGCGCGTCGCCAAGTCGTTCTACGACATGGCCCGCTCACTCGACGCGGTGGCCGGGAGCCTGCGATGAAGCCCGACAACTCCCGCTCGCTGCACGGTCGGCTGCGGCGCCAGGAGTCGTCCGGCAAGGGCCCGGGCGAACCCAAGCCCGATGTCCTCAACGATCCCTTCGCGGAGATCAAGAACGTCGCCCAGCGCGAGGCCGTGCACGAGCTCGGCCAGGCCCTGATCGACGGCGAGGTTCCCGAGGAGGAGCTCCGCGAGCACGTCCAGAAGGCGGTCGACGTGGCGCTGGCCGAGGCCGGCACCCCGCTCTCGAGCGCCGACCGCACCCGCCTGGTGCGGGAGATCACGTCCAACATCCTCGGCTACGGCCCGATCGAGCCGTTCCTGGCCGACGAGTCGATCACCGAGGTGATGGTCAACAGCCACCACACGATCTACGTCGAGCGCAAGGGCCAGATCGAGGAGACGGACGTGCAGTTCGCGTCGGAGCGGCATCTCTTGCAGGTGATCGACCGGATCGTCGCCCAGACCGGCCGCCGCATCGACGAGGCCAGCCCGATGGTGGACGCGCGTCTGCCCGACGGCTCGCGCGTCAACGCGATCATCCCGCCGCTGGCGATCACCGGGCCGTCGCTGACGATCCGCAAGTTCTCGAAGGACCCGCTCACGATCGACGACCTGGTCTCGTACGGGACGCTGTCCCACCAGGCCGCCGCCTTCCTGGAGGCGTGCGTCTCGGGCAAGCTCAACATCCTCGTCTCGGGCGGTACCGGTACCGGCAAGACGACGATGCTGAACGTGCTCAGCTCGTTCATCCCCGAGCGTGAGCGGATCGTCACGATCGAGGACGCGGCCGAGCTGCGGCTGTCGCAGAAGCACGTGATCAGCCTCGAGGCGCGGCCCGCGAACATCGAGGGAAAGGGCCAGATCACGATCCGCGACCTGGTGCGAAACGCGCTGCGCATGCGGCCCGACCGGATCATCGTCGGCGAGTGCCGCGGCTCCGAAGCGGTCGACATGCTGCAGGCCATGAACACCGGCCATGACGGCTCGCTGACCACGATCCACGCCAACAGCCCGCGCGATGCGCTGGCCCGCACCGAGACGCTGGTGCTGACGGCCGGCTTCGACCTGCCGCTGAAGGCGATCCGGGACCAGATCGCGAGCGCCTTCGACCTGATCATCCACACCCAGCGCCTGGTCGACGGACGCCGTCGCATCACGCACATCACCGAGGTCGCCCGGGTCGAGGGCGAGGTGATCACGCTGTCCGACATCTTCGTGGCCGCGTTCGTCGATGACCAGGAGGGCGATCAGGTGTCGAGCAAGATGCGCTACACCAACATCCGCCCGACCTTCATCGAGAAGCTGGAGCAGCACGGAGTCACGCTGCCCAAGTCGTTCTTCACCAGCGAGAGCGGTGCCAAGGTCGACGTCCTGCGCCGCGGGCAGCGAAAGAGCGCATGATGCGGATGCGCCGTGCAGCAGTGCTGGCCTGTCTGGCCGCCGCAGTGCTCGCCCCGGCCGCGCTGGCGGCGGACTCGAGCACCGCCACGACGCAGATCAGCTCCACCAAGAAGGTCAACGAGCACACGGTGCGCGTGATCGTGAAGGCGCCCGGCGACCTGACCGGCGCTCAGGTGCAGGCCTCGCTGGGCGGCAAGCTCGCCTTCATCGAGCGCGTGCAGCGCTCCGGACCGCACACGCCGCTGCATCTGGTGTTCGCAGTCGACACGTCGGGCAGCATGTCCGGCCTGCCGATCACGGCCGCGATCGCGGCCGGCCAGAGGCTGCTTGACGCGGTCGGCAGCGACGACGAGGTCGGCCTGGTGGTGTTCGACGACTCGGCCCGCGTGGTCGCGCCCATGACCTCGAATGTGCAGGCCGTGCGCTCGGCTCTGTCGTCTTTGACAACGCACTCCGGGACGGCCCTGTACGACGGCGTCTCGACCGCCGCCAAGCTGGCCGGCAACGACCCCAACGCCAAGCGGATCGTGGTCGTGCTGTCGGACGGCGCGGACACCTCGTCGCGGCTGTCGCTGGCGGCGCTCGAGAGCAAGCTGGAAAGCTCCGGCGTGCAGGTGGACGCGGTCGGCCTGACGGCGTCGGGCTCATACGACGCGGCCGATCTGAAGAGCATCACCGGCGTCTCCGGCGGCGCGTTCGCGCCCGCCGCGACGGTCGCCGACCTGGAGCCGATCACGGTCAAGCTGACTCAGGCCCAGCTCGCCAGCGACTACGCGCTCGACGTCGCTCTGCCCCACTCCAGCTCGCGCGACCTCCAGATCTCGGTGCGCGGAGGCAGTCCGGCGCACGTGGTGCTGCCGGCCGGCGTGTCCGGCGCAGCGTTCTCGTTCTGGAGCGCGAACGGCAACCTGATCGTGGCGCTGCTCGGATTCGCTGCCATCCTGATGATCGCGATCGTCGTCCTGACGGCGGCGGAACGTCGCCCCCAGGCGCTGGCGTCGCGGCTCGCGCTCTACTCCGCCGAGCTCTCCAAGGATGCGAACAAGGTGCGCGCCCCGGCGCTGCTGGACGTCTACGAGATGCTGGAGCGGCGGCTGGGCGCAACGTTGCCATGGCGCCTGCTGCACGCGCTCGGCGAGCGCGCCGGTTCGAGCGCGCCCACCGGCCAGCTGCTGACCATCATCGCGGCATCGGGCGCACTGCCCGCGCTGGCCGGACTGGTCGTGGTCGGCCCGCTGGCGGCGACGCCGCTGCTGATCGCCGGCGCACTGCTTCCGATCCTCGTGCTGCGGTTCCGCGCCCGTCGCCGCGCTGCCGCGTTCGAGGCCCAGCTGCCCGAGCTGCTGAGCGTGTGGGCGAGCGCGCTTCGCGCCGGCCGCTCGTTCGCCCAGGCGCTCGACACCCTGGTCGAGGAGGCGGCTGATCCGGCGCGGACGGAGTTCCGCCGCGCGCAGCGTCAGGTGCGGCTCGGTGTGCCGGTCGAGCAGGCGCTTGACGACATGAGCAAGCGGCTCGACTCGGAGAGCTTCGAGCTGGTGGTGCTGACCACCGACGTGCAGCGGCGGATCGGGGGCAACGTGGCCGAGATCTTCGACCAGGTCGCCGAGACGGTGCGCAAGCGCCAGCAGTTCGCCTCACGTGTCCGCGCTCTGGTGGCGATGGGCGTGCTCTCGGCCCGCGTGCTGCTGGGCATGCCGTTCGTGCTGGCCGGCATCCTGACCCTGATCAACCACAGCTACATGGCCCCGCTCTACACCACCTTCGTAGGACACGTGCTGATCGCCATCGCACTCGTGATGATGAGCTTCGGCGCGCTGGTGCTGCGGCGGATGGTGCGACCGCGAGCGATCGCATAAGGGAGGCGGACGATGTTTCTACTGGCAATCCTCCTGATCGCGGGCAGCGGCTTCTTCATGCTGCGTGCGGCGACGTCGCGGCGGCTGCAGGTCGAGTCGACGCTCGGCCGCATCCCCGGATACGGCTACGGCGACATCTCGCGATCGAACGACCCCCGCGCGTGGCTGCGCCGGATCGGCACGATCGCTCCCGGTGGCCGCGGCGCCGGCGCTGAGGCGCTGCGGCGCAAGCTGGCGGCCGCGGGCTGGTCGCGGCTGCTGACGCCGGAGGAGCTGGCCGGCTTGAAGGTGGTGCTGCCGCTGACGGTGTACCTGGCGATGCTGATGGCGGCCCTGAGCGGGCTGATCCCGCTGGTGGTCGGCGCGGCCGGAGGGCTGGCCCTGGCGGCGGTCGCCTACGTCGGGCTGCCGCTGGCGATCGACATGCGCGTGCGCGGCCGGCGCGACAAGATCGTGGCCGCGCTGCCGACGGTGCTCGACCTGCTGACGCTGTCGGTCGAGGCCGGCATGAGCTTCGACGCCGGCCTGCAGCGAGTCGTCAAGCGCCTGCGCGGACCGCTGATCGACGAGCTCGCCCTGATGATGCGCGACTCACAGCTGGGGGCGACCCGCAGCGAGGCGCTCAACAACCTGGCGGCGCGGGTGGATGCGTCCGAGATGACCAGCTTCGTGCGCGCCCTGACGCAGTCAGACCGGCTCGGCGTGCCGCTCGCCCAGATGCTGCGGACGCAGGCCGACGACCTCCGCCACAAGCTGCGCAACGAGGCCGAGGAGCACGCCATGAAGGCGCCGGTGAAGATGCTCTTTCCCACGGTGCTGCTGATCTTCCCGGCCGTGTTCATCGTGGTGCTCGGCCCGGCCGTGATCCAGCTGATGGACAAGCTCAGCTAGCACCGGGCCGCTCGAACCGATTCGGCGCGGCATCCCCCAAAAGAGGGATACGCGCCCGCAGCCGGAAATGTCCGCTGCGATGGCATCCAGCGCCGCTTCAGACCCCTCCGACGAGGAGGGATCGATGGAACCGCTCGCCCCCGAGCAGCTCGAGCCCGTCCTGCGCGTGATCGAGGCCGCCCAGTCGCTGGCCGCCGGTGACGACGTGCCCGAGATGCTGGCCGACCTGTCGCGGCAGCTGACCGAGTTCCTGAATGCCAGCGCCTGCCTGATCTCGGTGCTCGATCCCGACCGCGGGGTCGTCCGCGACCGAGCGGCCTTCGCACGTCCGCCCCATCGCTGGGAGGCGGCGGCCGAGGAGCACGCGCTGTCTGAGTACCCGCGCACCGAGGCCGTGCTGCGGTCGGGTGAGCCCTTCTCGTGCGCGATCGACGGCGGGCCGATCGATCCGGCGGAGGCGCGCTGGCTGATGGAGCTCGGCTACCGGTCGCTGCTGATGCTGTCGCTGCCGGTCGAGGGCGAGCCGTACGCGCTGATCGAGATCTACGACGAGCGGCCGCGATCGTTCAGCGACGCGGAGCTGCGGCTGGCGACGGCGCTCACCGCCGAGGCCGGCACGATGGTCACCCGCGCCCGCATGGCGGAGCGGCTCGAGGACGCCTACTTCGCGACCCTGGGCACGCTGGCCGCGGCGCTGGAGGCGAAGGATGCGTATACCAACGACCATGCCAGCGAGATCGCAGATCTGGCCGGGGGCGTGTGCGCCGAGATCGGGCTGGCCCACCCCGAGACGCGGATGGTGAAGCTCGGCGCCCTGCTGCACGACATCGGCAAGATCGGCATCCCTGAGGCGATCCTGAAAAAGCCGACGTCGCTGACCGGCGAGGAGATCGCGGTGATGCAGCAGCATCCCGACATCGGCGCCCGCATCCTGCAGCCGGTGCCCTTCTTCGCCGACCTGGTGCCGCTGGTGCGCTCGAGCCACGAGCGGTGGGATGGCCGCGGCTACCCGGACGGTCTGGTCGGCGACGACATCCCGCTCGGCTCGCGGGTGATCGCCGTCTGCGATGCATTCCACGCGATGACCGAGGATCGGGTGTACCGCAAGGCGATGACGCTCAGCGATGCGCTGGCCGAGATCGACCGCTGCGCCGGCACGCAGTTCGATCCGGTCTGCACCGGTGCGCTGCTCGACGTGATCCGGGTTGGCCGCTCCGCCCGCCCGTCGCGCGACAGCCTCGTTCGCATCGCCCGCCGCCCAGAGTAGTCACAGGCACGGGGGGGTCTGACCCCGCCTTTCTACGAATTACTCCGAGCACCCGGGGCCCGAATACGAATCACGGACGAGACACGGCGCTCACGGCAGCAATTCGTGCAGAACTGCCGAAAATCACGAAAGCGTCGCGGCGACGTGACAGGCGAGGGGGGTCTGACCCCGCCTTTCTACGAATTTCTCCGAGCAGGCGAGTCCGAATACGAATCTCGGACGAAAGACGGCGCCTCCGGCCGCGATTCGTAGGAAACGGCCGAAAATCACGGAAGCGTCGCGGGGGCGTCGCAGGGTTCGTGAGCAATGGGTGCGGTGGCAAGCATCAGGGCCGCGACGGCGGCCGCGGCCAGCTGCGCGGCGCCCGCGGCGAACAGGATCGCGTGCACGCCCAGGCTGCCCACCAGCAGCCCGGCCAACGAGGCGCCGATGGGGCTACCGGCAACGTTGACGCTGACCGTGATCGCAAAGGTGCGACCGTGCAGCTCCGGCGGCACGGCCGTCTGACGGATCGCGAACATTGAGATGATCGCCGGCGCCGTGAACAGCCCGGCCGCGAACATGCAGACCATTCCCACCGCCAGGGTGGGCGCGAACGGCACCAGCAGCAGCGGCAGCCCCGCCAGCGCGATGAACGAGACGACGTGGCGCGCGTCCGAGCCGGCCGGGCGTCGCGCGCCGTAGGTGAGCCCGCCGATGATCGAGCCGGCCGAGATCGCCGTCCACATCCAGCCGGACGCGCCGGCGGAGTGCCCGAGCTGGTCGCGAGCCCACAGCGGCAGGCCGATCGTGAACACGCCGAAGCCGATCCCCGACACGAACATCAGCGCCATCGTCGCCCGCAGCTCGACGTGCGTCCAGACCGCCCGCAGTCCGATCCACGCCGCCTGGAAGGCCGGCTCCGTGCTGAGCGTCCGGCCCTCCGGCTCGCGCACGCGTCGCGCCGCAAGCGCCGCGCCGAATGTCACGCCGGCTTGCAGCAGGATCGCGAACGGTGCCCCCACCCCGGTCACCACCGCCGCGGCCAGCGCCGGCCCGATCACGAACGAGGTGTCATAGGCGATGCTGTCGACGGCATTCGCCCTCACCCACAGCGCCCGCGGCACCAGCAGCGGAATCAGCGCCCGGAAGCCGGGGTTGGGCAGCGGGAACGTGAGCCCGAGGCCGGCCAGGATCGCGATGTACACGACCGCCGGCGGATCGGTCAGCTGGCCGACCGCGACCAGCAGCACCAGCAGCGCCCCACGCACCGTCTGCGTCGCCGCCACCAGCCCGGTGCGGGAGGGAACGCGATCGAGCCACGCCCCCACCAGCGGGCCGGTCGCGATCGCCGGCAGCAGCTGGGCTGCGGCTCCGATGCCCGTCAGCGCCGGGCTGCCGGTGCGCTCGAGCAGGTAGATCACCACCGCCACCTGGCTCATCGCGTTGGCAAGCCGCGACAGGAACAGGGCTGCCACCAGCCACGCGTACGTCGGTACGCGCAGCAGCTCGCGGTAGCCGAGCGCCGATGGGTCTGCCGTGGCCATCGGCTGCATCCTGCCACCGGCCGCGCCGGCCGTGACGCGGTAGGATCGCGGCGATGACAAACCGCGCCCTTCGCAACCCGTTTCCGTGGGCGGCCGACTACCAGTACTCACAGTCGGTGCTGGCCGAGGGCGCGCTCGTCCACACGGCCGGACAGGGCGGGTTCGGCGACGACGGCATCGTTGTCTCGGATGACGCCGAAGCCCAGATCCGGCAGGCGTTCGCGAACGTCGACCTGGCGCTGCAGGCCGGTGGCGGCTCGCTGGAGACGATCGTCAAGATGACCGTCTACCTCGCCCGGCGCGAGGACTACGACGCCTTCAAGCGCGTCCGCGCCAGCGTCTTCTCGCCGCCCTACCCGGCCAGCACCGCAATCCTGGCCGGCGGCTTCCTGTTCGACGGCATGCTGGTCGAGATCGATGCCGTTGCCCGGGTTGACGAGGTGCGGAGCGAGATCAGCTAGGAGCCCGGCGTGGTGGAGCTGGTTTCAGCGGCACCGTGTGCTCTCCTTCCACGAAGGCCTCGAACGATTGGCGCCACGTCGATCCCGGCCACTGATAGTCGACGCACAGCTCGGACGGCCGGTAGACGGCCGTGTACAGCGTGCCGAAGCCTTGCTCGAAGCCGCGCGCGTACAGCGGCGGCTCGAGAAATGCCCGCACCAGGTGACGCTCGTCGGCCAGCCCGTCGATCAGCAGCGAGCCGAGGAATCCCTCCCGGTCGCGGGTGCGGGTGGCCTGCGCGTACTCCTCCCACTCGATCGTGTCCTGGTGGTTGGTGATCACCTCCAGCCGCTGCAGCACCGGCGGCCGGTCGGGCGAGACGAAGGCCGTCACGCTCTCACCGGCGGCGTCGATCACGGTCACGTTGTAGGCCATGTGGACGGGTAGCCTGGCCAGCGCAGCGGTCGCCTCGGCCACCGTGGCGCACGTCTCGAGCAGGTAGCGGACGACGATCGGGATGCCGAAGCCCTCGCCGATCGCCTGCCGGCCGCCGAACGTGATCGAGACGGCGAGCCCGTCGCGGTTGATGCCGTCCAGAAGCCCCCACAGGCAATCGCTGACGCCGATCACGTCGCGGTCGCCGTAGCCGGTGCGCACGATCACGGCCTCGAACCGGTTGACGTCGTAGTCGTAGTTTCGCACCAGCACCGTGCGGGGACGCGAGAACACTGCCTGGGAGCAGGCCGAGAGGTAGGGCGGCGGGCACCACAGCGAGAGCATGCGGGCGACCCTGTCGCCGCCGCCGGCCAGCTCGACCAGCCGCTCGTAGGTCGACGCCAGCTCCGGCATGTGGTGGC
>JAWVEC010000181.1:0-3173 GCA_033856975.1 Gaiellales bacterium | reverse complement strand
GTGCAAGGCGTAACTCGACCCGAGGGCACGCCTCTCGCGCACACCTCTATACCCTTCTTGCTGAGCGTCCAAAACGCCGGACAGCTACAAAACATGGCGTTTGTGAAAGACCGGATGGAGGACATGCGTAAGCAGGCCGACGAGCTTGCAGGAACCATCGCGACGGTGGAGCGCACGTATGCACTCGCGCGACAACTTGCCGACACCACTCATCATACGGTCGGCGTCACGAAGGAAATGGTGGATATCACCAAGGAAACCCGAGACCATCTCGCCGATTTCGACGACACCTTTAGGCCCGTCCGCAATTATTTCTATTGGGAACAGCACTGCTACGACATCCCCATCTGCTGGGCGCTGAGGTCTGCATATGAGGCATCAGATGGTGTGGACAGGATCAGCGCCAAGCTGGACGAACTCACGCCAGATCTGAACAATATCGACACGGTCTTACCGCAGCTGCTCGCGCTGTTGCCCCCGCAGATCGATACCATCAAAAGCGTGCGGACCATGCTGCTGACCACGTACAGCACCATGTCCGGGATCATTGAGCAGGTGAAGGAACTTGGCGGCGACGCGGCTGCCATGGGGCAGGATTTCGATGCCGCCCAAAACGACGATTCCTTCTACCTACCTCGGGGGGTTTTCGATAACCCGGACTTCCAGCGCGTCATGAAGCTGTTCCTGTCACCGGACGGGAAGGCGGCGCGCTTCATCATTACGCATAGGGGCGATCCCGCGACGGTCGAGGGTATCGCGCGGATCGACGCGATAAAGACGGCCGCCGAGGAGTCGCTCAAGGGGACGCCACTGGCGAACGCCAAGATCTACGTCGCCGGCACCGCGGCGGTCTTCAAGGACCTGCGCGAAGGCTCGAATTACGATCTTTTGATCGCAGGGGCTGCATCGCTTTGCGTCATTTTCATCATCATGTTGATCATCACGCGAAGTCTTGTAGCTGCCCTGGTAATCGTGGGTACAGTGGTGCTGTCTTTGGGCGCATCGTTTGGGTTATCCGTACTGCTCTGGCAGTATATTCTCGGCTTTAACTTGCACTGGCTCGTGCTGGTAATGGCCGTGATTATTCTTTTGGCCGTGGGATCAGACTACAATCTGCTTCTGGTCGCACGGTTCAAGGAGGAAATGGGCGCCGGGCTCAAGACGGGCATCATCCGGGCTATGGGCGGCACCGGCAAGGTCGTGACCGCGGCGGGGTTGGTGTTCGCTTTCACGATGGCCTCCATGGTGGTCAGCGAGGTGCGAACGGTCGGTCAGGTGGGCACCACGATTGGTCTAGGTCTGCTGTTCGACACGCTGGTGGTGCGGGCCTTCATGATGCCGTCCGTCGCCGCGCTGCTGGGACGCTGGTTCTGGTGGCCACTGAACGTTCGCTCGCGCCCGCCGCGGATCAAACCGCAGCCTGTCTCGCCGACCGTCGTACCGGGATCGAGCGAGGATGGTCACGGGCTTGAGCCGGCGCTGCACCCGTCGGATCGCGATGGGGAGAATGGGTAAAATGGCTCGTTGAGGCTTTTAGTGTGCATCATCGGCATTGATCTTGGCGAGAATGTCGCGGAGGTCGTCGGGGTAGGCGGTCGGCGGCGTTCAAGGTTTGTCTGCCGGCTTTGATTTGGACTGTGCGGTAGCGGCGGGCGGGTCGGACGAATTTCCTGATGCTCCAGCCGGTTTGGTGTTCGATCCAGTGGCTGACGGCCAGGGCGGCGAACACGATCGTCAGGTGGGCGTCGATGGATAGGCGTTTGTGATGGTAGACCGGGCGCGCCTGCAGGTTGTGCTTGGACATGCGGAAACTCTTTTCGATGCGCCGCAGTTGGTGATAGGCGTCGATGACGAACTCGCGCGCCCGAAGGCGTTTAGAGCGGCCGATGTCTGCGCCGTCCGTCATCGAGCAGGTCGCAGAACACCACCGTGACCGCCCCGTCGACGGGGCGGCATCGGTGATCGTCACCCCCAACTCCACCGTGCGAACGATCGTGTCGGCAACAACAGCAACATGAGACGACGTAGGGTCAGACGCAGGGGTCCCCGTAGGCAGGCGATCTTGGCGTAGGAACCTGCATCATCTGCCGGCCGGGGCCCGTCTCACCTCACCGACGCGACCTCCGGGCGCGCATATCCGCCACCCTTACCTGCACTGCATTTCCGGAAGAGCCACTCAACTCCGCGTGCTCGCGGCGGCGCGGGCGGCATCGAACAAGCTCATCTGAAATCCTTTGCCAGGTGGTGTTTCTGGCACTCAACGGATTGACTGTCGAATCTCAGTGCAGTTGGCAGTTTACTGATCACTCGGCCAAGGGCGATCTCGAACACCATCTAAACGGCGACGGATCGAGGGAGCGGTCAGGCGTCGCCACGGGCCCCGCACGCACAGAATTCGTCACAGTGACGCTTCCCCGCCCGTCCGCTGGACGTCAACATGCTGTCCTGCAATGCCTTGCCGTGGAGAGCCACCGCCCCTTGGCGCACAGCTTCTCGGCTACAGCTACAACGTCACCCAACGCCATGCCCGGATCGCCACCCAAACCGTGCGCGGATCCACTGTCGCCGTCCACCCTTCATCGTCAACCAAAGTGATACCGTTGCGAATCAGTTAAGCCCGATGTCCAGGGCCTTTTCGGAGTTCGGTATCAGTTCATCGTCATGACCCCGAGGAGATAGATGTCCGAGCGAGTCCCGTTCAACCGACTCGACACGCTGATCTACCACGTCGATCGGACGCCCGATCCCTGGAGCGTCCACTGCGAGGTCCGCGTGGGAGGACTACTGGACCCGAGCCGCCTCGCCGCTGCCGCGCTAGAGGCGGTCCGGCGCCACCCGATGGGCCGCGCCCGGATGGAACCCTTCGGCCCCACGACACGCACCTTCCATTGGTTGATCGACGACGAGGTCGCGGCGGTTCCGCTCGAGATCATCGACTGCACGACAGACGCCCAGGTCGAGGCAGCGCGCGGCCGCCTGCTGAGCAGGCGGATCGACCTGCACGTTGCCCCCCCGCTAGCGCTGGCGCTGGCCCACCACCCTGAGGGCGACTACCTGATCATGAACCTGAACCATGTGGCGGGCGACGGGATGAGCAGCTACCGGTTGATCTCATCGATCTGCCACGCCTACGCGGGGAGTGAGGACACACAGCCGGTCCTTCCCCTTGCCCA
>JAWVEC010000180.1:0-8247 GCA_033856975.1 Gaiellales bacterium | reverse complement strand
GTGGTGCGCGCCGTCTGCGGCCAGATCACCCCGGCCGCGATCGCCGCGGCCGAGCCGTACCGCGCCGTCACGCTGCGCGAGCTGCCGTGGCTGGTGGAGGAGATGGACGGCGTCGCCCGGGGCGCCGGGCTGGAGCCGATGGCGGTGTTCGCGGCCGGCATCGAGGAGCTGGACGCAGTCGTGGCCGGCGAGCCGGTACGGGGCTGCTCCGACCTCGTCTGCGGCCCCTCGGCGAGCGCGGACGGCCGGCTGTGGGTTGCCCACACCAACGATCTGTCAGCCGCCACCGAAGAGCAGCTGATCGCGATCGAGTGGCGGGTGGCGGACGACCCGGTTCTGTTCACGGTCGGGGTGGGGCCGTGGATCAGCGTCGGCTTCAACTCCGCGGGACTGGCGCTGACGGGGAACGAGCTGACCCCCAACGACAACCGGGTCGGCATCCCGCGGCTGCTGCAGGTGCGCGACATCCTGCGCCGCCGGACGCTGGACGAGGCGATCGCCGCAGCGCTGCACCCGAAGCGGGCATCGTCCTACAACAACGTGCTCAGCCACCGTGACGGGCGCACCGTTTCGGTCGAGGGGTCGGCCACCGACGCGGAGCTGATCCGGCCCGGAGCCGACGGCACGCTCGCCCACACCAACCACTACGTGAGCGAGCGGATGCAGCGGTACGAGGGGGACGCCGTCTATGCAGCACGCTCCGACGTCCGGTATCGTCGCGCCCTCCGATGGTTGGCCACGGGCAACATCACCGCCGCGCAGCTGCGGGCGGCGCTCAGCGATCACAGCGATGCGCCCGACTCGATCTGCCGCCACGTGCAAACGGATTCACAGACGAAGACTGTCTTTTGGTGCATCGCCGACGTCACAGGGGGAGAGATCACCTACGGTCGCGGGAATCCCTGCGATTCTGATGATCAGCGGTATGTCTTCGACTGACGCTCCGACATCCCACCGTTATGCCGAGCTGACCTGGCCCGAGGTCGCCGCGCGGGTCGGCGAAGACCCCGTCTGCGTGATCCCGGTGGCGACGCTGGAGGACCACGGATATCACCTGCCGATCGACACCGACGCGGTGATCGCCGAGACGCTGGCCGAGCGGGCGGTGCTGGCCCGTACCGGCGCCGCGCTGCTGCTGCCGACGGTCACCCACGGCTACACGCCGCACCACATGGACTTCCCCGGCTCGATCACGATCGAGTGGAACCGGTTCGTCGAGTACCTGGTGGACATCGGCAAGAGCCTGATCCACCACGGATTCCGGCGGATCCTGTTCGTGAACGGCCACGGCTCCAACGTGCCGCTTGTCGACATGGCCGCGCGGCTGCTGATGCTCGAGCGCCGGGACGTGATCGCGGCCACCTTCTGGTACCTGTCCACGCCGCGGTCGCTGGAGCTGCTCGAGCAGACGCGCGACAGCGACGGCCCGGGCGGCATCGCCCACGCCTGCGAGCTCGAGACGTCGCTCTACCTGGCGATCCGGCCGGAGCTGGTGCAGATGGACAAGGCCGTGCGCGAGATCCCCGACTGGAACTCAGACACGGTGTGGATGGACTGGACGGACGGCCCGCTCTCGGTCAAGGGGCAGTGGAGCGGCTGGACCGAGTCCGGCGTGATCGGGGATGCCACGGTGGCAACGGCCGAGAAGGGCCGGCTGTGGCTGGAGAGGGCGGTTGAGGAGATCACAGAGCACATCGACGAGCTGGCCCGGCGCGCTCCGCGACCGGGCCGTGATCATCACGACGGCGCGATCGGTGCGCTGCAAACGAGGGAGGGGAGCACATGAGAGCACGACGATTGCTGGGAGCTGTTGCCCTGGCGGCGGTGCTTGTGGTGGCCGCGGGATGTGGCAGCGGCTCATCAGGAGGAACCGACGGCGGTACGGGCGGGACGGTCAAGCAGGGCGGTATCTTCACCCTCGGATCGACCAACTACATCGATACGCTGAATGTCTTCAACTACATCGAGGCCGGCGCAACGGTCTCCTTCATCGAGATCTACCCGGAGCTGGTGCAGTACAGCCCCGGTCTGAAGAGCATCGTCCCGAGCTTCGCCGAGTCATGGACGATCTCACCTGACGGCAAGACCTACACGTTCAAGCTGCACTCGGGAGCAAAGTGGTCGGACGGCAAGCCCCTGACCTCCGCGGACGTCGCCTGGACGGCGAACACGATCATCAAATACCCGGGCCCGACCGCGGTGCTCGCGTCCGCGGTCGCGCACGTCACCAAGGTGGACGCACCCGACCCGACCACGGTCGTGTTCCACTACGACCAGCCGGTCGGCAATGCACTTGCCCAGCTGACGTACCTGTACATCCTGCCCCAGCACGTCTGGGACCAGTACACGGGCAACAACGGCAAGGACCTGAAGACGTTCCTGCCCGAGGAGCACCTCCCGGTCGTCTCCGGCGGCCCGTTCCAGGTGATCAAGTACGACAAGAAGGGCCAGACGGTCTTCAAGCCCAATCCCGGGTGGTGGGGACCCAAGCCGCACGTCGACGCGGTGGCCTACGTGTACTACACCAACGCCGACTCGATGATCGCGGATCTGCAATCCGGCCAGATCTCGGCGGTCGACCAGGTGCCGTTCACCGCTGTCAACGCGGTCAAGAAGTCGGGTAAGGCCATCATCGACACCTATCCCGGTGGTGAGATCACAAACATCACCTGGAACTCGAATCCCTACAAGCCGCAGCACAGAGAGCTGCTCGATCCGAAGGTGAAAGAGGCGCTCTCGATGTGCATCGATCGCCAGCAGATCATGCAGGTCGTCTTCGCCGGCTACGCAGACCCGGCCGAGAGCCTGCTTGGAAACATCGCCAAGCCGTGGCAGAGCACCGACTACCAGCCGCTCGAGTTCAACTGCGACAAGGCAAATCAGACGCTGGACTCGCTCGGCTACACGAAGGGCTCGGACGGGATCCGGATGGCGCCGGCCACGACAGGCAAGTACGCCGAGGCGGCGCACAAGATGGAGTACCAGGTGATGGCGCCGAACAGCCTGGACTTCAACGGCGACCGCGAGTTCTCGATCATCCAGGAGGGCTTCGCCAAGGCCGGTGTCAAGCTGACGGAGCAGAGCGGCGGTGACTCGAGCGCCGCATACGCGATCGAGACCGACGACAAGTGTGATGCCGCCACCAACACGGGCTACTCGAAGTTCGACATGGCGCTGTGGGACTGGGTCGCATCACCCGATCCCGACTTCCAGCTGTCGGTCGTCACCAAGGCACAGTGGTGCTCGTGGAGCGACACCGGCTGGGACAACGCCGCCTACGACCAGATGTACGAGAAGCAGGGAACGCTCGTGAAGGAGAGCGATCGCATGACTCTCGTACATCAGATGGACCAGATCATCCACGACAACTGGCTCTACACGGAGCTCGTGAACGAGCAGGGCATCGCCGCCCATAGCCCCAAGTGGGACGGCTTTGACCCGCAGATGCTCGGGTACAACTACATCGGGTTCACCGACCCGCATCTGAAGTAACCGACCAAGGGCAGGGCGCGGACAACACGAACGAATGCAACGCAGCGACTACATCCTCAAGCGAACGCTGTTCGCAATCATGACGGTGTTCGTCGCTGTCACGCTCAACTTCGTGCTGTTTCGCGCCCTGCCCGGCGACGCCGTCACAGGCTTGAAGTGCCATGCCTGCACCATCCAGTTCAAGACGGCGCTGCGGCACGACCTGGGGTTGGACAAGTCGAAGTGGGCACAGTACGTGATCTATCTGAAGAAGCTTGCCCATGGGGACATGGGCACCACGTTCATCGGACACAGGCCGGTGCGTGGCGAGCTGTGGGACCCGATCAAAAAGACGCTCGCAATGATCACGCTCGGCACCGTGTTCTCGATCGTGTTCGGCGTGTTCACGGGGGTGATCTCCGCCTGGCGGCGGGGCACGTTCCTGGACAAGATCTCGGTCTGGACGAGCCTGGCCTTCTACTCCGTGCCGACGCAGTGGCTGGGCCTGATGATCGTCTACTTCGTGGCCAGCCGGGTCGGTCTCCCGCACGGGGGTATCCAGAGTCCTGACTACGGCATCCTCGGCGACCCCGGCACCGTCGCCTTCCTCAAGGACCGGCTGGAGCACATCGTCCTGCCGGCGCTCACGCTCGGCCTGGTGCTCTACGGCGACTACACGCTGATCGTGCGCTCGGCGATGCTCGAGACGCTGGGCGAGGACTACGTGCTCACGGCGCGCGCGAAGGGGTTGAGCAACTGGGCGATCGTCTGGAAGCACGGCTTCCGAAACGCGATGCTGCCGGTCGTGACACTGATCGCGCTGTCGCTCGGATTCATCATCGGCGGTGCGATCACGATCGAGTACGTGTTCGATTACCCCGGCATCGGGCTGGCGATCGTGGACGCGATCGACAAGCGTGACTACGCCTTCCTCCAGGGTGCGTTCCTGGTGCTGACGCTGTCGGTGATCCTGTTCAACTTCATCGCCGACCTGCTGTACTTCAAGCTCGATCCGCGGGTGACCACGTGACCCAGCCTCCGATGCCCCAACAGCGGCCGACGCCGCTGGATCTCCAGAGCGTTGAGGGGCCCGGCGCCGTCGCCCTTGAGCGGGCACCCGGGCGAAAGGGGTTGTTTGCAACCACGCTGCGCGGCCAGCCGCAGGCGATCATCGGCCTGGCGGTCGTGATCCTGTTCATCCTGATCGCGGTGTTCGCGCCGCTGATCGCGCCACACAGCATCCACGCCAAGACGGGCGGCATCTACGAGGCGCCGGACAGCAACCACTGGCTGGGCACTGACGATGGCGGCGTGGACATGTTCTCGTTGCTCGTCTACGGCACCCGCGTATCGCTCGAGGTCGGGTTTGCCGCCGCCTTGGTGGCGATGGTGATCGGTGGCGCGGTGGGCGTTATCTCCGGCTTCTTCGGCGGGTGGGTGGATGTGGTGCTGATGCGCATCACCGACATCTTCCTGGTCATCCCCGACCTGCCGCTGATCATCGTTGTCGCCGCGGTCTTCGGCCGCCATCTGATCAACATCATCATCATCATCGGCGTCATCTACTGGACGAGCACCGCCCGGCTGATCCGGGCGCAGGTGAAGAGCGTTCGCGAACGGGTGTACGTGAAACGTGCGCGCTCGATCGGCGCCGGCAACAACCGGCTGATCTTCAAGCACGTGGTGCCTCAGGTGGCCCCGTTGCTGATTGCAAACACGGTGCTGACGATCGCGCTGGCAGTGTTCCTCGAGACCTACATCACGTTCCTGGGATTGGGCGACCCAAGCACCATCTCGTGGGGCAAGCTGATCGAGAACAGCTTCCTCGGCAATGCCGTCCTCAACAACGCGTGGTGGGCGGTCGTGCCGCCCGGGGTGGCGGTGACGATCGTGATCCTGGCCTGCACGATGGTGGGACAGTCGATGGAGGACGCGCTCAACCCGCGGCTGCGGGTGGGTCACCTGGCCGTGCGGCGGTTCCGGATGCGACCTCTGCACGGCAGGCTGGACAGCGAGTGAGCGTCGAGCCCGTTCTGCGGACAGAGGATCTCCACGTCTGGTTCGATCTGGTCAGCGGCCGCGAGCTGCATGCCGTTCAGGGGGTCAGCCTCGAGCTCCGCCCGGGCGAGCGGCTGGGACTGGTGGGCGAGTCCGGCTGCGGCAAGACGACCACCATCCTGGCGCTGATGGGGCTGCTGCCGTCCAGCGCCAGCGTGGCCGGCAAGGTGTTCTTGGACGGAGAGGACATCCTGGCGCGGGGCGAGGAGACGGTCAGCCCGCACCGCTGGAACGACATCTCGATGGTGTTCCAAGGCGCCATGAACGCGTTCAACCCGGTGAAGACGATCGGCAGCCAGATCGTGGAGCCGATGGAGCTGCACGGAACAGCCAGCGGCAAGGCGGCTCGCGCCCAGGTGCGCGAGCTGCTCGAGCTGGTCGGCATCTCGGGCGATCGCGCCGACCGCTACCCCCACGAGTTCTCGGGCGGCATGCGGCAGCGGGCGGCGATCGCGCTGGCGCTGGCCTGCGAGCCGAAGGTGCTGCTGGCCGACGAGCCGACCACCGCGCTGGACGTGATGGTGCAGGCCCAGATCCTCGAGCTGCTGGTGCGGCTGACCCGCGATCTCGGCCTGTCAATGATCCTCGTCACCCATGATCTGCCGGTGGTGGCGCAGGTCTGCGACCGGGCCGCCGTCATGTATGCGGGCGAGATCGTCGAGATGGGGGAGATGTCCGCGATCTACCACGAGCCGCGCCACCCGTACACGCGGATGCTGTTCGCGGCCACCCCCGATCTGCTGGGCGGGGACGACGTGCTCTCGATCCCAGGCAGCCCGCCGCGCCTCGACCATGACATCGTGGGCTGCCCGTTCGCGCCCCGCTGCGACTCCGCGTTCTCGCCCTGTGCGACCACGCATCCGCGCCGTCTCGAGACCTCGCCCGGCCACGAGGCGCTGTGCCATCTCAACGACCGCCTGGTGGCGGAGGCGTCGGCATGAGCGACGCTGCGCAGACGCTGCTGGAGGTGGAGGGGCTGGTCACCCGATACCCGGTGCCGCGCGGGATCGTGGGCGCGATCGCGCGCCAGGAGAAGCTCGAGGTGCACGCGGTGGAGGGGGTGTCCTTCTCGGTCGGGCCGGGAGAGATGGTGGCGCTGGTGGGGGAGTCGGGATGCGGCAAGACCTCGACGGCGCAGACCGTGGCGCGGATGGTCGAACACCAGGCGGGGTCGATCCGGTTTCGCGGCCGTGAGATCGGACGTCTGTCGAGCCGGGCTCTGCGCCCGCTGCGGCGCGAGATCCAGATGATCTACCAGGATCCGTACGAGTCGCTCGATCCGCGCTTCACCGTGCGCGACACGGTCGAGGAGCCGCTGCTGGTGCACGGCATCGGTGGCAAGAAGCGCGACCGCGACACCAAGGTGCGCGAAGCGCTGGAACGGGCCGGACTGACGCCCGCCGACCTGTACATCGACCGCTTCCCGCACGAGCTGTCGGGCGGCCAGCGCCAGCGCGTGGCGATCGCTGCCAGCCTCGTGCTCGACCCCAAGCTGCTGGTGGCCGACGAGCCGGTGTCGATGCTGGACGTGTCGGTGCGGGCCGGCATCCTGTCGCTGCTGGACAGCCTGCGCAAGGACGGCATGGGCATCCTCATGATCACCCACGACCTGTCCACCGCCGCCCACTTCGCCGACCGGATCGCGGTCATGTACCTGGGCCGGATCGTCGAGGAGGGGCCGGCCAAGGAGGTGGTGCGAAATCCGCAGCATCCCTACACGCGGGCGCTGATCTCGGTCGTGCCCAAGCGCGACCCACGCGAGCAGACGGTGCCACAGATCCTGACCGGTGAGACGCCGAACCCGGTGCACCTGCCGTCCGGCTGCCGCTTCCACCCGCGCTGCCCGATGGTCGAGGACCGCTGCAAGACGATCGATCCCGAGCTGCACCGCGCGCGGGAATCCAAGGTCGCCGAGCACCGCGCGGCCTGCATCGTCACCGCTCCGGGCTGACGCTGCCGAAATGAGCGTGATCGATCTGCTCGATGCCTACCGGCGGCGCGAACGCTCGCCGGTGGAGGTGGTGCGCGAGACGCTGCAGCGAGCGGACACCGTGGACGTTCGCCTGCATGCATTCGTGATGCTGACGCCGGACCTGGCGCTGGAGCAGGCGGCAGCCGCGGAGCGGGCGTACGCGGACGGGACGGCCGGGCCGCTGGCGGGCGTGCCGATGACGATCAAGGACCTGCTCGACGTTTCGGGCGTACCGACCAGCGCCGGCTCGCTGCTCGGCGCCGCCCGCATGGCCGATGCCGACGCGCCGCTGGTGGCGATCGTGCGGGCGGCGGGCGCAGCGATCATCGGCAAGTCGGCGACGCCCGAGAGTGGCTGGAAGGGCGAGACGACCAGCCGCGTGCACGGATCGACCGAGAATCCGTGGCGCGCCGGGCTGACGTCCGGCGGCTCGAGCGGCGGCGCCGCGGCCGCGGCGGCGATGCTGCCGGACGTGCTGCATCATGGCGGCGACGGGGCGGGCTCGATCCGGATCCCAAGCTCGATGTGCGGCGTGTTCGGGCTCAAGCCGACGTGGGGCCTGGTGCCGACCGATGGGGTCAACTCGGGACTGTCCGTGCAGGGACCGATCACCCGTCACGTGGCCGAGTCGGCGCTGCTGATGGATGTGCTGACCGGAGGTGACGCGCTGGCGGGACTGGGGGAGGGCGTGCAGGGACTGCGGGTGGCCTGGTCGCGCGACCTCGGCTTCGCCGCTGCCGAGCCGG
>JAWVEC010000179.1:0-2560 GCA_033856975.1 Gaiellales bacterium | reverse complement strand
CCACCTCCAGGCTCCAGCCGAGCGCTATGCCGAAGGGATGCGGCATCGTGAAGCCCGGGCCGATCGTTATCCCAGGCTGAATGTCGATCGTGTACCTCCTGATCAACACGCTCCTCCAGAATCCATGCAGCAGGCCAGGGCTGACAATCGCCAGGCGCAGCAGGATCGCCGCCCGCAGACTTGGGTTGTTGAGCACACGAGGGATGAACAGCAGCGCCAGCCGGCGCGGTGTCTCGTCGCGCTTGTTGTACTTCGCGTAGTAGGCGAGGTAGTCGGAGACGACAAGCCTGAGCATGCTGCCGCCGCGGCGCAGATTCTGCGGCTCAAAGAGCTCGACGTAGCTGCGAAGTATGGCTGGGTTCTTAGTAGATGTAGGCATTTGAGTCACGGCGCAGGCGCTGCTCGGTCTCTTCGCCCATCCGCTGGAGCATGAACTGCACCTCGGGGATGCCTCCGACGACGTTGGCGAGCAGCTTGTCGGTCAGCCGCCAGTATCGGCTCAGGCCCCGCTCGAGGAGACGGCGCGGCGCCGAGCGCTCACCGTAGAAGTCGAGGCTCGTCGAGGCGCCCACGGAAACGCATCGGAACATCGGCAGCATCGGGTTATGGCCGTGACAGAGGCTGGTCAGCTCGCCCAGCCCGTAGCTGGTGTGGTGCTCCCAGCCGCGGCTGTGAAAACTGCTCCGGTGGGGGACCCGGATGAACACCAGGCCGCCGGGCTTCAGCGAGTTGTAGACGTTGCGGATCACCGCGTCCCGGTCATTCGGGTAGAAGTGCTCGAGGACGTGGCTCATATTGATCAGGTCGAACTCGCGCTCGCCGAACGGCCAGTCGCTGGTGACGTCGGTCGTGACCTCGGCATCGGCCTCGGACTCGAAGTCCGTCGTCACCAGCTCATCCTGCTCGCGCAATTGCAGAGGGGCCCAGCCCGCGCCGATGTCGAGCACTCGGATGCCCTTTGGGGGAAAGATTGACAGCAGGTCGCGGTGGGTCCATGCCCGGCGGTAGACGGGCGGGGGGAACATGGCCGCACGCCTGTCTTCGGGCTCAGGCAGATTGACCGTGAAAGCCGGATCCGACGCAACCGTCCCGCTCTGCTGGCTCACGCTGATCGTGCTCGTCCGTCCCACACGCGGACGCAGGCTAGCAAGGCAGGTATAGACCGCTGCCTATGATCCGCCTCCGTGAACTCCAAGACCCAGCCGGCGGGAAGCACCGGCACACCGGTCCTGTCGGTGCTGATGCCGTCCTACAACAGCGCGGCCTTCATCGAGAAATCGATCGAGAGCGTGCTGGCGATCAAGGGGCCTGAGCTCGAGCTGATCATTCACGACGCCTGTTCGACCGACGGCACGGCCGACATCGTGGCCCGAATCGGCGATCCCCGGGTCCATTTCGTGGCCGAGCCCGATGACGGCCAGTCCGACGCACTCAACCGTGCCCTCGCACAGGCCAGGGGAGAGTGGATCGGGTGGCTGAACGCAGACGATGTCTACGAGCCCGAGCAGGCCGCCCGTCTCGCGGAGACGTTTTCACGGCCCCTCGACTTCGTCTACGGCGATCACGCGGTCATCGACGCAGGGGGGGAGGAGCTCAAGAGCTACGGCGCCGCCCGCCCCCTGACCGAGCGGCAGCTCTTCCTCCGCGGTGTGTTCATCAACTGCAGCGCCGGCTTCTACCGGGCGGAGGTGGTGCGCAGGATCGGCGGCTGGGACCCGAACCTCCACCTGTGCATGGACCTCGACCTCCTGTTAAAGCTGGTCCGAGGCCGGGCCCGCAGCCTCTACGTGCCGGGGTCGGTCATGGCGCTGCGGATCCATGACGCGGCGAAGACCCAGCGCGACAGCTGGGGCATCGCGAAGGAAGGTTGGGGGGTCGTCACCCGCCACCTCGACGGCGCCCCCCGGGGCGCGCGCACGCTCGCCCTCTACGGCCAGCTGAGATTCCGGACCTACCTGGTGACGATGCCGCTCTGGACCTCCCGCGCATGGCGCCGGGTGAAACCGACCAAGCAGCTATAGCTCGCAGGGGCCCTCGAGGCACGCGACTGCGTCATCGCCCGCGGCCGACGGGCCACATGCCGCCGATGCGCGCCCTGGCTCTCGGGGTCGGGACCGGCGAACCGGCACGCCCGCGAGATGACCCCGCTACGGTTTGCCTCGTGCCGGGGAGAAGATTCTGGGCTTGTCTGATCGGCGTGCTCGCGACGATGGCGTTTACGAGCCCGGTCATGGCGGCGGGACATAGAAATCTGTACGGCGTCACTCTCACCTCGCCGCCCACCGCCGCCGACTTTCAGCGAGCGACCGGCGCCGGTGCCCAGACCGTGCGGATGACCTTCTACTGGCCGAGCATTGAATGGGCGCCGGGGGCTTTCAACTGGCAGAACGTCGATCCAATAATCGCCAACGCGGCGCAGGCCGGCGCCGAGCTGCTGCCGGTGCTCTACGGGACGCCGCACTGGGCGACTCCCCAGGGTGCCGAGGCCCCGACGCGCCCCGCGATCTACACGCAGCAGAGCCGGGCGGCCTGGTCTTCGTTCGTCGCCGCTCTCGCTGAG
>JAWVEC010000178.1:0-6661 GCA_033856975.1 Gaiellales bacterium | reverse complement strand
TCGGGCTCGGGCAGGTCGATCGAGACGCTCTCGAATCCGAGCGCGTTGTGGATGCCGTCGCAGACGGCTTGCAGGATCGCGTCGATGGTGAACGTCTCGGTCAGCTGGGACGAGACGTGCAACAGCTGCTCGAGGGCGGCCCGGTGGCGGGTGCCGGTGGCCGACTCTTGGGCGCTCTGCAGCGCCAGTGCGGCGTGTGACGCGACCGCCGTCAGCACGTCCAGCTCGTCGTCGCTGGGACGCAGCCCGGAGGCCGGCTCGTCCACGGCCAGGATGCCCAGCAGGTGGCCGTCGGAGTGGCGCAGCGGCACCAGCAGCGCATCCTCGGGGTGCCACGCCTCCGGCGCGTCGTTGCGCGGCAGCTGCGGGACGTAGGAGTGGGGGGCGAGATCGTTCCAATCGAAGGTGCCGTGCGGCACCAGATATGCGCCGCGGTGCAAAAAGCGATTGTCCAGCACGGCACCCCAGACATCCCAACCACGCGTGTCACCTAGCAGCGTCTCGCGGGCCTGCTCGGGGCCGTGCACGGTGGTGGTGTGGAAGTCGTCGAGCTCCGGCCGGTACAGGTGCACGGCAACGGTTCCGAAGCCGAGCGATTCGGATGTGGTTCGTGCAATTGCCGCCAGGAGATGATCGAGCTGGTCGTCGCTACGGACGAGCCGGGTCACCTCCAGCAGGCCTCGCAGGCGCGAGAATGCTGAAAGGTGCTGGGGTTCCACAAGTCCGCTGGATCGGGGCCGGGGACGTACCCCCAACTGTGACACGAAATCGGGCGGCGTGCCACCCCCCGGGCGGGTGTGCCGGGCTATCGGGCCCGACTCTCCACGGCCGGCGTCACAGCTTCGCGTGTCCGACGGCACCTCTGTGTCATCGCGGCGGGTGAGGGGTCAGACCCCTCCGCGGCCGGCGTTACGGCTTCGCATGCCCGAGGGGACAACTCCGTCAGTGTGTTGTGTGTGGGAAGGGGGTCTGACCCCTCCCCGGAGCGGGTGGGTAGCGCGGGGTCTGACCCCTCCTCGTGACGCAGGTGGCCGTTCGGACGGCCTCTGCCGCTGTCGGGCAGAGCGCTGAGATCAGCCGCGGGATGGCGCCGCTGGCGCCCCGCGTTAATCGTTACGCCGCAAAGTGCATCCGCTGGCCAGAGCGCTTGGCCGTGTACATCGCATCGTCCGCGGCCCGGAACAGCGTCTCCGGATCGCCGCCGTCGCGGGGGTAGACGGCCACGCCGAAGCTGGCGCCGAGCTCCCGGAACGTCGTGTTGGCCGGGTCGCTCAGCCCCGTCGCGACGCGGTCGATCACCGCTCGCACCTCGGCCTCGTCTGTCTCTGGCAGCAGCATCGCGAACTCGTCGCCGCCGATCCTGAAGGCGGCGTCCGTCGTACGCAGCGCCTCGTCGAGCAGCACACCCATCCGCTCCAGCGCCGCGTCACCGGCCAGGTGGCCGTGACGGTCGTTGAGCGCCTTGAACCCGTCCAGATCGCACGTGACCAGCGCGAACGGCCGGTGGTAGCGGCCCGAGCGCGCCGTCTCGACCGCCAGCCGGCGCGTGAACGCGCGCCGGTTGAGCAGCCGCGTCAGCGGGTCGTGATCGGCCAGGAACCGCATCTCCTCGAAGTGCGTCGCCGAGTCGAGCGCGGCTGTAGCCTGATTTGCAAACACGCGCAGCGCCTGCAGCAGGTCGCGAGACGGCAGCAGGCGGTCGGTCGGGTCGTCGGCCCAGATCACCCCGATCAGCTCGCCCTGCCGGTCGGTCAGGGGCACGATCAGCCAGTGATGCTGCCAGGCGAGCGGCCCGCTGCCGTTGTTGACCGACTCGTAGGTGTGGTGGCGGGCGGGCAGCCGCTCCATCGCCTGGGGCGTCGTCAGCAGGTAGCAGCCCTCGATCTCGAACTCCGCGTCCAGCAGCGGCCCCAGCAGCTCGCTCGTCAGCGGCGCATTCTCCACGATCTCGTCGATCGTCCATCCGACCACGCAGCGCGGCGTCAACACCCCCGTTTCGGCGTCCGGCAGGTCGATGCTGACCTTCTCGAAGCCGAGCGCGTCGGCGATGCCCTCCGCCACCGACTGCAGCACGGCGTCGATCGAGAGCGTCTCGGTCAGCCGCGACGAGACGCGCAGCAGGCGCTCCAGCGAGTCGCGGTACCGGCTGGCGCGGGCGGCCTCCTGCCCGGCCTGCAGTGCCAGCGCGACGTGCTCGGCCAGCGCCACCAGCACCTCCAGCTCGGCATCGCCCGGCCGCATGCCCAGCACGGGCTCGTCGACCGAGACGATCCCCAGCAGGTGGCCGTCGGCGTGTCGCAGCGGCACGAACAGCGCATCCTCGGGGTGCCAGGCGTTGGGGTCATCGCTGATCGGGATGTTCGGTGTCACCGCCAGCATGTCGTTCTGCCAGTCGTACTCGCCGGCACGCACGAAGTACGCGCCCTTGCGCTGGAAGCGGTCGTCCAGCAGCGGCGCCCACTCCGACCAGCCGCCGCGGCTGCCCAACAGCGCCTCGACCGTGGACTGGTCGTAGTCATGCACGGTCGAAACCTCGAACTCGTCCCAGGCCGGCCGGTAGAGGTTGATCACGACAACCTTGTAGCCCAGCGACTCGGCGATGGTGCGCGCGATCGCCCGCAACATGTCGGGCAAGGCCTCCTCGTCGCGAACGAGCCGCGACACGTCAAGCAGGCCACGAAGGCGGGCGAGGGTCTCGAGATCGTCGTTTGGCATCAGCGTCGGGGCCTCGGCAGAGGATCCTCTACCGTTTGTCGGGATCATGGGCGCTTGGCTTGAGAAGACTGTACCGCTCGCCCTGCTGCTGGCGGTCGCCGGCACGGGCTGCGCCGGCGCCGATCCCAGCGCCGTTCGGCTACCCGCTCCGGCTCAGGCGCTGGCGGTGGCGCCCGACTTTGCGGGCACGCTGTGGGAGACGACCGGCGACCGGGCATGGCGTTCGCAGGACGGCGGCCGCAGCTGGCAGCCGGTGGCCGGGCGGATGGGCGGAGTCGGAGTCGCGTTCACCGACTACGGCAGCGAGGTGGTCGGGCCGAAGGGCGGCCAGCGTGGTGACTACGGCGGCCGGCGGCTGGGCGCCCCCCACCAGACGCCGGGCACCTTCATCTCGGTGTCGGCGCCCTACCACCGCACCAACCGGCTGTACGCGATCGACGTCTTCGGCGGGCTGTGGCTGTCCGTCGACGCGGGCGATCGCTGGACGAGGCTGCGTGCCAACCGGCTTCCCACCACGGCCGTTGCGGTCGCCGCCGTGCGCGGAGACGTGGAGCGGCCGGACGTGATCTACGCGGCGGCGGGCAAGGACGGTCTGTGGCGCTCGCGGGACGACGGTGCGACGTTCAGGCACGTGCTGGACGTGCCGCAGGCCTACGCGATCGCGCTCACCACTGACGACCAGCGGCTGGTGCTGGTGGCCGGCGACCAGCTCTACCTCTCCACCGACTCCGGCCAGACGTTCCTGCCGGTGCTCAAGCGCAGGGTGGCAGCGTTGGCCTACGACCCCCGCAACCACCGGCTGGCGTATGCGGCCGTCGACGGTCAGCTGCTGCGCTCCGTGGACGGCGGCCGAACCTGGCCGTAACCCCTACCCGAGCGCGGTCAGCCACTCCGGCAGGCGCGTGGGGCGCATCGTCGCGCGGTCGACGCAGGCGTGCCGGGTGAGGCCGGTGGCGACCGGCTGCTCGTCTCGCAGCAACCGGTAGCTGAAGGTGAACGAGGCGCGTGACAGCTGGCTGATCTGGCACTCGACCACGAACACGTCGTCGAACCGCAGCGGTCGCAGGTACTGGATCGCGGCCTCGGCCACGACCATGTCCATGCCGCCGTCGTGCACCTCGGCGTAGCTGTGCCCGGCCGAGCGCAGGTACTCGATGCGGCCGATCTCGAAGTATTGGAGGTACGCGGCGTTGTTCGCGACGCCCATCGCGTCGGTCTCACCGAAGCGGACGCGAAGCGTGGTAGAGAAGGTGGCGCCGGCCGCATCCATGAGCGCGCATGATACGGTGAAAACAGCCGCAGAAAGGGGTTCAAACCATGAACGACCAGAAGAGCCTGATCGACCGCGTCTCGCGCGTCACCGGTGACATGGCCGGCAGCCCCGTCGTCTCAGCGACGAAGGAGCGCGCCCAGAAGGCCTCGCGAGTTGCCAAGTCTCAGCTGCCCGCGACCCGCGAGGACGTCGCCCGCCTGCAGGAACAGCTCGATCGCGTCGAGGCGACGCTGACGGAGCTGGCCGGCCGGATGGAGGCGTCGGCCAAGCCACGGCGTCGCCAGACCTCAGGGAGCGCGAAGACGGAGAGCTGACGGCACCACCTCGAAGGTGGCCGGCGTCAGTCCCGGCTGCTCGCCGTCCACCTCGATCGGCAGTGGGCTTTCGGGGGTGACCACCACCCGCCGGGCGCGACGGATCGTGGCCTTGGGATGGCCGATGTGCGTCCCGCGATACAGCCTGTGGAGGTTCCGCGCCAGGTCGGCCTTCGACACGTCACCCCACACCAGCACGTCCAGCAGGCCATCCGAAGGATCGGCGTCGGGCAGGATCTTCATGCCGCCCGCGAAGTAGCGGCAGTTGGCAACGATCGCGTTGTTGCAGACCTGGTCGATCTGTTCGTCGTCGATCTGGACGTGAAAGCGGGTGTTTTGGTAGCTGACGAACGTCGCCACCGCCGCCCAGGCGAACGCGACCGTGGCTCCCAGCGGCTTACCGCTGCGGTTGACGCGGTCGGCCGCGACCCCGGTCAGGCCGGCGCTGGCGATGTTCACGAAGTGGCGGCTCTCGATCTCGCCGTCGCGGCCGGCAAACTCGACCCGGCCCAGGTCGATCGTGCGGGCGGCCGCCGTGGCGGCGATCGCGAGCGCGCGCTCGGTGTCCTTGGGGATGCCGAAGGTGCGGCCGAAGTCGCAGCCCGAGCCGCGCTGGACGACGGCCAGCTCCGTTCGACCGGCGCAGCCCGCCAGGCCGTTCGCGACCTCGGAGACGGTGCCGTCGCCGCCCACCGCCAGCACGAGCGGGGCGCCCTGCTCGGCGGCCGCGCGGGCGAGCTCGACAGCGTGGCCGCGGCGCTCGGTCACGCGCACCTCGACCTCGAGGCCGTGCGACCGCGCCCGGCGTGCGATCTCGGGCCACTGCCGGGCGGTGCGCCCCCCGCCCGAGGCCGGGTTGACGATCATGACGGTGGCGGTCACGCCTTCTCGTCCGCGGCCGCCGCCAGCGCCAGCAGCGTCATCCGCTCGACTCCCACCGCCAGCTCGTCGTCGCCGATGCGGACGAACTGCTCGCCACCCACCAGGTCTGAGACGGTCAGGATGCAGGCCGTCTTGACGCGCCGCAGCGCTCCGATCGTGAACAGCACCGCGGCCTCCATCTCGACCGCCAGCACGCCCCGCTCAGCCCAGCGCCGGTGGCGGCCAGGGTCGGGGTCGTAGAACGTGTCCGAGGAGGCGATCGCTCCGACGTGGGGCCTGATTCCGAGCCCCTTGGCGGCGTGGATGGCGCCGTGGGTGAGGCCGAAGTGCGCCGTCGGTGCGTGTGGCTCGCCCTGTGTGTAGCTGCGGGCCGTGCCGTCGGCCGGCACCGCCGAGAGTGCGACGATGATGTCACCCAGTTCCAGCTCGGGCTGTAGGCCGCCGCAGGTTCCGATCCGTATCAGCCGCTCGGCCCCCAGCTGGATCAGCTCCTCGATCACGATCGCGGCGCTGGGGCAGCCCATGCCGGTCGCCTGCACCGATACCGGCGTCCCCTGATGGCTGCCGGTGAAGCCGAGCATGCCCCGCTCCCCGTTCACCTGGCGGACGTCGTCCAGAAACTCCTCCGCCACCCGGCGCGCCCGCAGTGGGTCGCCCGGCAGCAGCACTGCGGGTGCATAGTCGCCGGGCTCGGCTCGCAGGTGGATCGGCATGGTGGCGCAGCTTACCGTCAAGCCGCGGCCGGTTCCGGTCGATCTTGGTTGCATGGCTCCACAGAACCGACTGCAGGCGCTTTTCGATCTATCGCGGGCGCTCTCGTCCAGCCTCGACCTGCGCGAGGTGCTGGGCCAGTTCACCGATCGTGCGGCCGAGCTGACCGGCGCCACCGCCGCCGACCTCTCGACCTGGGACCGCGACGCCGACGTGCTCGTCCAGCTGACCGAGTACCTTTCGCTCGAGGACCGGGTCAGCATCCCGGACGATCAGCTGTATCCGCTCGCCAAGTATCCGGCCAGCCGGCTCGTGATGGAGTCGCAGCGGCCGATCCAGATCCGGGTCTCGAACGCCGGCGACGACCTCCACGAGCGTGAGCTGCTCGAGGAGCGCGGGCTGCGGTCGCTGCTGATGTTGCCGCTGGTCGCCCGCGGCTCCGCGATCGGCCTGATGGAGATCGTCGACGTCGACGATCGTACCTTCGACGATCACGATGTCGAGTTCTGCCAGGCGTTGTGCGACGTCGTCGCCACCGCGGTGCACAACGCGCAGCTCTACGAGCAGGTCAAGGAGATGGCGCTGCGCGACCAGGTGACGCAGCTCTACAACCGGCACTGCTTCGAGGATCAGCTGGCGGGTGCGGTCGCCCGCAGCCAGCGCAGCGGTGAGGCGCTGGCGCTGCTGGTGATCGATCTGGACGGACTCAAGCGGATCAACGATCTGGGCGGCCATCAGGCCGGCGACGAGGCGCTGCGCGCAGCCG